>CAZLLA010000007.1:0-14634 GCA_964560315.1 uncultured Candidatus Saccharibacteria bacterium | reverse complement strand
AGATACCGGCGGAGCTGCCGGCATCACCATCGGTGGCACTCAAGCCAATGCTGTCAACATTGGTAGTTCAACAGCTACCACAGCCGTTAAAGGTGCGTTAACGGTTAGTGGCAATACTTCTATAACGAATACGTCACTTACAGCTTTTGTGGTTCAAAACGCTTCTAGCCTGGCTTCTTTGACTGTTAATACTTCGAGTAATGTCGTACAAGTTGGTAGTGCGACCGCTAACAGTAATGCTATCTATCTTGCTCTTAACGCAAACAACACTAGTGGTGGTGATCCAACCGGTGGTTATAACGGTGCAATGTACTACAACTCTGTTTCTAACCAATTCCGCTGTTATCAGTCGGGTGCCTGGCAGAACTGTAATGGCAGTGGTGCTCTAACTGCTATAGGCACCTTTGATTCCCAAACTGCACAAGCAAATGGTCTATATTTTGCCGCTGGTACTCTATATGCACAATCCGCCAGCGCAACTGCTCCGGGCATGGTTAACACCGGTGGTAGCAATACTGGATATGGTGGCAATACATTACAGTCGTTCGTTGGGCCAAAGTCCTTTACGGCTATAATCAATTACAACTGTAACCTCACTAATTCCACTGCCTCCGGCTCGCTTAGTGGCGTATTCCCGACTAATTATTCAATCAACAACTGCTCAACCTTAAGTGTTGATCAAACTACAAACGGAACAGTTACCAACGGAACATTAATACCACTTTCACTAACTTTACCGACTCCCACAGTGACAAATGCCGGCCGAGTGATTTATGTTTACAATTCTGGCACTGCTGGCTTTACTTTAAATAGTTACTATATTTCAGCCGGACAAGCTCAAAATTATATCTACAATGGTACCGCTTGGGTGGTAGTCGGTGGGACAGAAGACGCCACAACACAAGTTGAAAGAAAATATAACAGTCAATCTGTAACAAGTAGTACAACTTTGGTTGCCGATAGTAGCCTAGTTTTTACGGCTCAAGCAGATGAAACTTGGTATGTAGAAGGTAGCGGCCCGACAGCAGCAACTGGTGGCGGATTCCAGGCAGAATGGAACGGAGCAACTATAAGCGGTGCCGCAACTTTATCGGCCTGCACAATGGACTTGTCCGAAACGTATAACGGAGATAATAGCACATCATCGTCATGCACAACTGCAGCGTCACTGCCTGCCGCCGACTTTCACAGCCCTGACCGTATTAACTGGTACGGAACGATAACTACATCTACTGCTGGTACTATTACGTTTACGTGGGCCCAAGCTGCCAGTAGTGGTACTGCGACAACGCTAGATGAAGATTCTTATGCTCTAGCCTATCGCCTAGTCGGCGCTGACTATGCAGAAATATACTATTCTACAGATGGGGGTCTTTCGCCCGGTGAAGTAGTATCGCTAGATGGCACTGGTCCTTCACAAATCGAACCCAGTCAATCAGCTTATGACCCTAACGTCATAGGAGTTGTTTCAACCCAACCTGGTCAAGTTGAGGGAGCTGAGGATGGATCTGGTCAACCTGTCCCAATTGGTTTAGCCGGGCGTGTACCTGTTGACGTTGACGCTGAAAATGGACCAATCCAGCCAGGTGATTATCTAGTAGCGAGCTCTACTCCAGGAGTAGCTATGCTAGCAACTAACCCCGGCATGTCCATTGGTCAAGCATTAACCGGCTGGACTGGACCTGGTGAAGGATCGGTCATGATGTTTATCAAAAACACCTATTTCCCGGGTACGCAGACCAATGTCTTACAAAGTAGTCCAGCTGATGCCCAAACAACTGGTGTGGGGGTGACTTCTAGTAGTGACGGTGACCCTTCATTACAGGGGATTGATGACCCGGATACTACTAGTCAAACGCTAGCACCAACTAGTACTGCAGCAGATGCCCAATCAACCACTACCGATACTGATCTAACGGATAACTTAACCTTATCTAGTCTGGTTGATAATGGTAGTGCCAGCTTTAACGGAGATGTAACGATTGCGAACTTGAGCGCCGATACTCTTTCCGCTCAAAACGTTCAAGTGACTGGTAATCTAAATGTCAGCGGTATTGAAACTGTGGCTACTATCAATGCTGCGGCCGCATTAATCACAGGTAATCTATCAGTAGATGGCACAACACAACTAAGCGGTAACATTGTACTAACTGCTGCCATCAATACCAGTCAAGCAACCATTAAACAGTTTGTTGCGAGTACTCCTATAGGGGTCGGTAGCGTAGTAGTTTTAGATAGTACACCCGGTAACGAAGGCCAAGTTACTACCACTATCTTCCCCGAAGATACTCGTGTGGTCGGAGTGGCTGTCACTATCGCCACCAATCCTGGCGACTCAGTGGAAGTTGCTATTAGTGGCTGGGCACAAGTTAGAGTTGATACCATCCCCGACAATAGTACCGATAACCCGCCAGCACCTATTACGCCGGGTCAATTACTGGTTACTAGTAGCCAGGCTGGTACTGTCCAGGCTGCCGATAATCCTAGAAACGGATCTATACTCGGCAAGTCTACTAGCGATCAAGATTCTAACGGCCTTGTTTGGGTAATAATCACACTCCAATAGTTAGTTATGAAGTAACTTGCAGATTAGCTTGATAAACGCCTGATCGGCCATGATAGATGCAAGTTATTTTGACTGGCCATGTGCCAATTGGTGCTGATTGGCTAACGTCCCAAGTCCAACCGACGGCCCCGTAAGCATCAGCAGCTTGGGTTTTTAATCCTGGGTCAACGGCGGGTACATTATTGTAGGTTACGGTGATTGAGCAGCTTGATAGGGCGTTGGTGTTTACCTCTATAGTGGCCTGCGAACCGCGAGTTACTGGGGAGGTGATAAATTCCAAAGCAACACCTTCTGCTACATTTGCCGCTGGCTGTACCGGTTTAATTACCTGATTGGAAGTTGTTGCAGACGGGGTGCTTACTGATGTTACTTTATCGCTACTATGATCGTTTACGAGGGTATATATTGTTCCTGACACTAGTAGAAGGATTAGTAAGGAAACGGCACTGATGCTAATATTGCGGGCTTTCCTGGGAAGATCGATTCTAATTTTAGTGATAGAAGCCCATATGCTCGGGATTTCAGTATTGTGTAAGGCAAAATTCAACCTTGGATAATGGCGGTACATCCGATGGTTAACTTGATAAATAGACACTACTTCTCTCCTGTTATCTGAAATCGCGGTTTATTAGATTAAAGGCTGAAACTGCTGATAAGCTAAAAATAATGCCAGTGTATTTTTGAATTAATATAGTCGTAGATGAAGACCTGGAAAGTAAATCACTCAAGTCGCATAAATCTTTATATTTTTTCGCTGTATTCATATCAACTTAATCGTTACTTGAATATATACATAGAATAACAAATGCTCGAAGCTAAAGGACTATACCTCAGGTATCAGTTGCAGTAATTTATTATCAGGACGGTTTAACATATTAGACTTGGCTTGTACACTTGCCTGAACAATGTTCGGACGGTGGCATTCAACTGTCGTACAGGTCTTGTTTAGTAACGCTAATCTGACCCTCTTCCGTCACTGCCAATAACGCCGTCAGCGATAAGCTCGTGTAACATTTGAATCAAAACAGCATCCTCAGGAGGTGGCGAAAACGTTTTTCGCAGCATTTCAGCGTTCACTTGTACTGGGACGGTCCCCTTAACCCTACCCTCAAATGAGTGTAAAAGGTCCGTAGAAACCGTGCGCGAATTTGCAATAGTTGAATACCGTGTGCACAGATAAGCAAGCGTGGCCGCTGTAATTGCAAACGCACTACTAGGCTTTGCTGTTCTTGCATATTCAGTAGCGTCATGCGTATACCCTCGATCTCCATATGGGTAAACTGTTGTATTGAGTGGTGTTATATCAAATTCAAGTCCCCAATGATATGCAGCGGGATCAGGACGATAGTCAATTATGATTCTATCGAGTACAAGCGACCCCGGGAATTGAATGTTCTGATGAATTTTGGGGTCGTCTTTGATTTTTTGTTTTGCTGCAGCAAAGGGTAGTTTACGAAGCTCGTCCCAATTAGGTATAGACCCTGGTATATAGTCGCCCCTAGGAGCGTGTTCCATATGAACTGTATTGTTGTTAGAAAACACCACTTGATCGTCAAATTCATAAGCTACTAAAGGCTGCAGAGAGCTAGGCAACTCTTCGCCAGAGAATTCTCTAGCTCCGCGTATAAGCGCATCCTCACCCCAGAGGTCAATGAGCCATCGGCAATAATGATGGGAAACGCGCTGATTTATGTCATTATCCAAGTTATCAGAAATGCTTTGCCAGGACCTCAATTGGTTTAATGTTATCTGAAGTGCTTCATCGGGCGGTGTTTCAGCGGAGCCCTTTTCGTAATCAGTCATAATTGCTAATAATCCACAAGTGCGGTATTAAAAGCAAGCAACAGCATTTTGTCCGAGCGTCTGATCAGGCCTAATTAAATTAACAGATACAAAAACCGTGGTACACCTGTCTGAACGATGTTCGGACAGTTTTGACTAGTGGCTGAATATTATCATTGTCTTCGACTAGAGTCATTATCGTGTTAATGTTGAGAATAAGCATTAGACAATTACATGCCACCAACTGATAACGAACACAGCATAAGTCCGCCAAACTTACCGCCCAATCCACAACCTTTAATGCCGCCCTTGCCCGGTACTGGGCCAGTGTCTCAACCTCAGCCGAGCCCTAATCCATATCAGCAACCATCTTCGCCTTTGCCGATACAACCGCAACCACTGTCGTCAACCACATTGGATGCTTCTCCACTCAACCCCAACTATACTGAGACAACTACTTCACCCTCGTTACCTGCACAGCCACTTGAACAGACATTTTCGGTACCTCAATCGCAGTCTCCTGTTTTCGAGCAGCCGATAGGTGGCCAAGTACCCCCACAGCCATTCAGCCCCGGAAATCAGCCCCACGATATTGTGCCTCAAAAATATCGAGTGTTTCGAGCTCTCTCCGACACGTTTCAAGCCCTAAAGAAGAATCTCTTAACCTTTATTGTGGTGACGATTATCGCTGTCTGCTTAGCGGCAGCAGTACTTATCCTAATGTTTATCCCGTACCTAGGTGTAATTAAGGGTCTCAGTGCAGTTAACTTTAGTTCTTCAATTCCCAAAGTAATCGGTTTAATCGTTGTGGGTTTTATCTTGTTCGTCGTTTGGTATGCTCTAGCCTACGCCTTTATGCTGAGTGTCATGTCTAAAGCACTCAATAGTGGAGCTGACGGGGTTAAATCACCGATACTTGGTACGCTGAAAGAAGGTTTGCGAGTGATGATGCGAGTTGCAGCGGCAAGTCTACTGGTTTATGTAGCTGTGCTTGGACCAATACTACTGCTGATAGCTTTGTCGCTATTAGCAGCTTTTGTCGGTCTTAGAAGCCCAGCTATTTTTGCAATCGCTGGACTCGTCGCACTAGCTTGGACGATCGTTGCGGCCTTACATTTTTTGCTGGCCCCTTATATAGCTATATTTGAACCAGGTACTCGGATTAGGCGAACACTTGGTCGGAGTAGCTATTTAATGCTAAAAGGTGGCAAATGGTTCGTCATTAAATTAATCTTGCTGGTGTTTGTTATCGATGCAGCATTATCGGCGCTATCTAAGCACGCACCTATTGCCGTAGGAGTTATTGGGATACTGGTCATCGTTCTTATGAACGGTTCGTTGGTGATGCTCTATCGAAACCGGAAAGTAGTTAAAGATCAAACTGTAGGCTGAACAGCGTCAGGACGGTTTTAGCTAATCAGGATACGTGAAAGTTGTCCCATTATTTTGGGAACAAGTTACTAATCCATTATTTGGCGGACTACCGTCCACAATCAATTGAAGCGGCACGCTATATTGCTGAATAATGTCACAAGAGAAAAGATCCTGTGTTTGCTCTATGTCACGCCAGGATCCATTAACTTTTGCAAAGAGATTTGCTGCACCGCCATCGCAACCAACACCAGTTATGGCGTAGGTATCACTTTCTGCAGTCACTGGGCTTTCTGTAGTAACAGTGCTTTGTACCGTAGTTGGGCATGGATCTTCTGGAGTTACGGGAGATGGTAAAGGACCCCACGCTGTTAGTATTGCTTTTTGTAAATCCGATGGAATCTGAGTCCAAGAAGTATATTCCACCACCTTTGAGTTAGTGGTTTTAGTTTGGGATGAAGTGCCTGAAGTGGCTGTTGCCTTGCTCTTATGTTGGTTGTTATAAATCAACCAGCCAAATGTCCCGAGCAATATCAGGATGATTAAGACAATCAAAAGTTCAATAATGCTGAACCCTCTCTGTCTTTTATGCACAGAGGTAATTTTAGCCTCGAATTAGATAATTGTCTACGACACTTGTGCTTAAAATTATCAGGAATCAAAAACAGATAATACAGAGTTAAAATCGCTTATGGTACGCGCGATAGGATTCGAACCTACGACCTTTGGCTCCGCAAGCCAACGCTCTATCCAGCTGAGCTACGCGCGCTTAATTAACAACAGAGGTAATCCTAACACATTTACTTTAGTCTTGCCAGATTGTCGGTAAGTGTCAATATCCTCTCGCGTTCTGATAGAATGATGGTGCAGTAAATCTGCATAAGGAGAGGTGCAAGAGTGGTTGAATTGGACGGTCTCGAAAACCGTTGTGCCCGCAAGGGTACCGTGGGTTCAAATCCCACCCTCTCCGCCATAACTAGATAAGGCCAATTTATGGAAGACTCAATTTTCACAAAAATTATTAAAGGTGAAATCCCTTGCTACAGGGTTCATGAAGATGATAAAACACTTGCCTTTTTGGATATACACCCGATACAACCGGGTCAAACTCTAGTTATCCCCAAAACCCAAGTTGAGTATGTCTGGGACTTATCTGACGAGGATTATGCCGCCTTAATGTCTACTGCCAAAAAAGTTGCTAATCAATTAAGGCAAGTTTTCCCTGAAAAGTCTCGAATTGCTATGCATATTGAGGGCCTCGATGTTGCCCATGCCCATCTTAAAATCTTTCCTTTTGATACTGATGCTGAATTTCGCAGTCGGCCCAACATGGCAGTCGAAGCCGACCGCCAACAGCTGGCTGCCATTGCCAGCAAGCTCGCATTCTGAGAATATAAACACATGTCATCTTATGTTATTTCTATAGTACTAGCGATTGGTGCGGCAACATACGCCTGGACTAAGTTAGTCCATACCACGGGTAACGCTGACCCCCAAAAAATTATTCTTAGCTCTGGAATCATTGGTGTAATCACTTTCCTGTTTGTGCTATCGCTGCTCAAGCTGGTATTACACATCGACTGATAGCTCCAGCCGGCCATTTCATACTAGGTAGCTTCAATTTTGAGCGTATAACTGGTACTATATGGCCATGATTGTAGGTGGGCGGCTTGAGACTGAACGGGGTTTACTCTTTGCGTTTACGGATAAAATACTGAGTCTTATAGCGCAATCTCGGGATGCTTTAATACTCTGCCCCGTCATGGAGGGTTCAGTATTAGCTGGAGATTTTGAATGAGTCAGCTGGACGAAAAAAGCCTCGGTAAACGTTTACAGGCGGCTCGTCAGAAAGCCGGCTTAACGCAACAGACATTGTGTCAGAAAGCAGGTCTCAGCTACTCAACCTTAGCAAAAATTGAACGTGGTGCCATCAAATCACCCTCGGTCTTTACAATCCAGAACATCGCTGCAGCGCTGGGCACTAGCCTGGATGAACTAGCCGGAATGATGCCGTCTGGCCAGTCCAGGCAACGTTTGCGCTCCAAGAGCGGCGTCAGTTTCGTTTACTTTGATATCAACGGCTGTTTGGTTCATTTTTATCACCGAGCGTTTACCAAAATTGCGATGGACTGCGACCAGCCTAGTGATGTTGTTGAGTCGGCGTTCTGGCATTATAACGATCAAATTTGCCGGGGCGAAATGACTATGGACGAATATAACAAAGCGCTTGGTGAGCGTCTTTATCTACCCAAATTTGATTGGTCGGCTTATTACCTTGGGGTTGTCAAACCTGTCCAACACATGCACGAACTGGTCGAATGGGTGGCCCAGCGCTACGGTGTCGGCCTGTTGACAAACATTATGCCCGGGATTGTTAAAGAGATGCGAGGACACGGACTAATACCCGACATTGCTTATGACGCTATAATTGATTCATCAGAGGTCCATTTACTAAAACCAGAGCGCAAGATCTATGAACTGGCTATTGAAAAAGCTGGTTGTCCGGCCAATGAAATTTTATTTGTTGATGATGCCAGGACGAACCTAATGGCTGCCGAGAAATTCGGTTGGCACGTCCTTTGGTTTGACGATCTCAATCCCGAAGAATCGGTTGCCCGTATTCGTGAAACATTGGAGCCCTCAGAAGAGTAATCTGCAAGCTAAATTAAGTGCTGGAAACGTTCTTGCTCTTGATCGATGGCTGTTAGTCGAGCCTCAGCCTCAGCTAGTTGTTGTTTAGTCTGTTTGACGATAGTTCCCGGTGCGTGCTTGAGGTAGGCTTTATTGCTGAGGCGTTTGGTAAGCCGTTCCACGACGTCTTTTTGAGCAGATCGCTGAACGGCTAGCTGCTCTAGGAAATGACCTGCGGCTGCCGGCTCGATATCTAGCCAGCAATGGTGTGGCGTACTGATCAAGGCTAACCCAGTGCCGTTACGAACCTCAGTTACGTCGCCGAGATGAGCCAGTCGCTTAATTAATTTGGCATTCTCGGCTAGGAATGGAACAGCGGTATAGTAAAGTGTTGCGTCAACGACGTTGAGAGTTTTGGTGATAAAACGGGATTCGGTAACGATTTTCTGGATATCGTCAAAAGCGCGGGCCTGCTTTTCGTCAGATTTTGGAACTGACGGCCACTGTTGAGCGGCCAGTACCCCATCGCCGGTCCATTCCAGGGTTTGCCAGATAGTTTCAGTGACGAAAGGTGCGAAGGGGTGTAGGTACGTCAGTACAATTGATAGGATCTCTGTTAAAAGAGGCACGTTGGGCTCAGTTTTACTAGCCTCGATGTACCAATCAGCAAAATCATCCCAGATGAAGTGGTACAGCCGTTCATGGGCCTCAGCCAAACGGTAATGATCAAAATCCCGCTCTAACCCCTGTTGTAAATGTTGTAATTTATTCAATATCCAATGATCGGCCACGGTTTGGGGCTTTGCTTCTGGCCGTTTAGCTATTGTTCCGCTGGTGCTTTCAACATAACGGGCAATGTTCCAGAGTTTGTTACAGAAATTTCGGGCGTCTTCTACCTTACGATTATCGTAGCCACGGTTAACACCGGGCACACGTCCGGCAATAATACCCATTCTAAGAGCGTCTGAACCGTACTTGTCGATGGCTTCGATAGCGCTAACAACATTGCCGGTGGATTTACTCATCTTGGCGCCATCCTCAGCCATAACGTAACCGTGGATGTAGACCGCTTCGAAAGGTATTTTGCCAGTGAGATAGAGACTCAACATAATCATCCGACTAACCCAGGGATAAAGAATTTCACCACCAGTTTCCATGAGGCTTAATGGGTAAAAGGTTTTAAAGTCCTGGCTGTCGGGATAATTGAGCGTCGCATAAGGCCATGAACTACTGGAAAACCAGGTATCAAAAACATCCGGATCACGCCGGTAGGTTTTGTTATTGACCGTAATAAATTCTTCACTTACCCGTTCGTCGTATCGCCAGTCCGCTGGGTCGTCAACGTTCTGAAAGGCCGGAATCGGAATGCCCCAGGCTATTTGCCGGCTAATATTCCAGTCTTTGAGGTTTTCTAGGTAAGTAATGAGCTGTTCAGCCTTAGCTTTAGGGTAAAACGTAATCTTGTCAGCTTTTAAAGCCTTGATAGCAGGCCGGGCCAATGGTTGCATATCCACAAACCACTGTTCCTTGAGCAATGGCTGGATTATCGTGTCGCATTTGTAACAATGTCCAACGTTGTGCATATATTCCTCGGTTTTAACCAAAAACCCCTGCTCTGCCAGGTCGGCAATAATCCGTTGACGAGCTTTATCAACCGGTAATCCGGCATATGTGGCCGGTACATCGTGGGTCATTTTGCCGTCGTAGTCGATAACGGTTATCATCGGTAGATCATGACGTCTCCCAGCCTCAAAGTCGTTTTGGTCATGAGCCGGTGTCAATTTAACGGCCCCGGTACCAAACGAAGTATCAACGAAGCTATCGGCGATAACTGGAACTTCACGGTGAGTCAGTGGTAATTTGATGGTTTTCCCGATCATGGTAGCGTAGCGTTTATCATCTGGATGAACGGCGACAGCCGTATCGCCCAACATTGTTTCTGGCCGGGTGGTGGCGACAACGATTTCACCGCTACCGTTGGTTAGCGGGTAACGAATGTACCACAACTTCCCCTTCTCTTCCTTGTAGGTGACCTCAATATCAGCAAAGGCGGTGCCATGGAAGGTGCAGAAATTAACCAACCGTTCACCTCTGTAAATCAAGCCTTCGTTCCACATTTTCTGGAATGTCGCGTAAGCTTGTTTGACGATTTTTTCATCTAACGTAAAGCTAAAATGGCTCCAGTCGACACTACCGCCCATGCGGCGAAACTGATCCTCGAAGCTTTTGCGGTTCTGGGCCACAAAATCCCAAATCTGTTGATACAGCTCTTCTCGGCTAAAATCAAAGCGACTCTTCCCTTCTGACGCCAGGCGTTTCTCATAGACTGACTGAGTTTCAAAGCCGGCGTGATCGGCACCAGGCACGAACAGCGTCCGATCGCCCTTTAGGCGATGGTAGCGGATGGCAATATCCTCAAGACTCATGGTCAAGGCAAAACCGATGTGTAGACTAGCGTTTGAATTGGGCGGCGGTATGACTATGCTGTAAGGTGTTCCGCTAGGACGAGGGCTAAAAGCTCCGCTTTTCTCCCATAAATCATAAATATTGCTCTCGTACTGGTTCGGTTCGTAAGTTTTTGGTAGCTTCATACGCTTTTCATGATAACACCCTATAGAGTGATTGGAAAACAGAGGTGTCAGTAGTACGTAACGACCGGTCAAAAGCAAACTTAGCTACTTCAAGTAATCTCTTTAGCGGAGTTCCCTGCCCACTTTAAGTTGGCGGCCTAGTCGACTGTTTACATACTGAGGTTGGGTTGAATATCAAGAGTGTACGAATCAGCTAACGGTTGTTGGTGACTAGCCTTAAAGCAGCCCAGGGTGGCAATCATGGCACCGTTATCGGTACAGAGTTTTGGATCAGTGTAGGCAATTGGAATTGGTAGGCGTTCGGCCATTTGCCGACGAAGTTCATAGCTAGCTGCGACGCCACCGGCAATAACTACCGATCGCGGCTGGAACTCCCGGAAGGCACGGATCGTTTTATCGACCACCGTTTCCATGGCAATACGCTGGAAGCTGGCAGCAATATTAGCCTTCTGGGCTTCAGAGAGGCGTTCTGGTAAGTTTTTCGAGGCGAATGTGAAATCTTCTCCAACCTGGGCTTGAGCCAGCCTTAGAACGGCTGTTTTAAGCCCGGAAAACGAAAAATCATATTCCGCCTCTAATTTGGCCTTTGGCAAGTTAAAGGCGAACGGATCACCCTCCGTCGCTTTTAGTCCAATACTCGGACCACCAGGATAGGGAAGACCAAGAATCTTGGCAACTTTGTCAAAAGCCTCACCGATGGCATCATCGTGCGTCTGGCCGAGCAGGGTATAGTCAAAATGATTGTAAAAGAGAGCTAACTGACTGTGGCCGCCAGATACGATTAGAGCCAACATCGGAAACTCCGGCTGCTGGTTTGGCAAGATATAGCCCGGCAGGGCAGTTGACGTTAAGAAGTTGGCGTAGACATGCCCTTCGACGTGATTAATAGCATAGAGCGGCTTTTTATGAGCAATCGCCAGCGTGCGGGCTGTTAAAACACCAATTAACAGACTACCTCCCAACCCAGCGCCGTAAGTTACAGCTATAGCGTCCACCCCGTACCAGTCAGTTTTGGCGTCTTTCAGGGCCCTTTCAATCACTGGGATAATAACTTCGATGTGGCTACGGGCGGCAATTTCCGGGACGACGCCACCGTATTCCACGTGAAGATGCATTGAACTGGCTACCTCATTCGACAACATCTTAAAGCCGTCTTCAACAATGGCCGCGGCAGTCTCATCGCAACTAGTTTCGATGCCTAGAACTTTCATCTTTTACACCATAGCATATTGGGGCGACTAGGCGATTGAATTCACGGTTGGTTAGACCCTGATGACTAGCTAGATTATCTAAGCCTGGCACCGTATACTGCTAGCATGAGGTCGCTTGTCAAAAAGCTAATCCCAGGCAGACTGTTCCGCGTTATTGAACCATATGGTCACCTCTGTGAAGCCATCGCCCTTAATATTTGGTACGGCTTTCCAGCGCGCGACCTAAAAGTAATTGGAGTCACTGGCACAAACGGCAAAACAACCACAACATTGATGATCTATCACATGCTCCACCAAGCTGGGTATCGGGTCGGATTGATGACTACGGTAGCGTATGGTGCTGACGAGGATGTCAGGCCGCAACTCCAACATATGACCAACGTGCCGGTTAGGGAGTTTATGCAGCGATTAAAGTGGATGCGCCAACGCCGGATTGAATGGCTGGTTCTCGAGACAACTAGCCATGCCTTAGCCCAGAACCGTGTCTGGGGTGTGCCGTACAGTGTGGCCGTTATGACTAATGTAACGCACGAGCATTTGGATTATCACCGGACATTTGAGAATTATCGAGATGTTAAAGTCCGACTCTTCAGGCTGGCAGCCCGCAATCACGAGGGCTTAAGGAGCGGCGTCATCAATGCCGACGATCCCTCGTGGCACTTCTTTGCCGATGTTATTCCAAACGTCGTAACCTACGGCATCGATCATGGTGAGCTAAGAGCCACTAACATCCATTCCTCAATGAGTGGTAGTGATTTTGAGATGAAATACCAAAACTTAGCTTTGCATCTCAAGGTGTCTTTGCCAGGTAAATTTAACATTGAGAATACTCTGGCAGCAGCAGCTACCGGTGTCATTATCGGCTTATCTGACCAGCAAATCGTTGACGGTGTGGCAGCTCTTAAAAATGTCGAAGGTCGGATGACGACGATTGATGAGGGTCAAGCCTTTAATGTGATTGTTGATTTTGCACATACGCCAGATGCCTTCGATAAATTATTTAAAGACTTAAGGCCAATCGTCAAAGGTAAGTTGATTGTTATGTTCGGCAGCCCCGGCCGACGCGATGAAGCCAAAAGAGCAGCGCAGGGTAGATTAGCCGGGAAGTATGCCGACGAAGTAATTGTGACCGAAGAAGACGATCGTGACGTCGAAGGTGAAAAAATTATGAATCAGATCGCTGAAGGTGCTGAACAGGCTGGTAAAGTAAAAGGAAGAGATCTCTTCTTGGTACATGATCGAACTGAAGCGATTAATTTTGCTATAAAGCAAGCCCATAAAGATGATACGGTGTTACTACTTGGTAAGGGACACGAAAAGACTATTGAACGAGCAGACGGTGAACACCCATGGAACGAAGTCGCAATAGTTAAAGAGATACTTCAAAATGGTATATAAAGCTTGTGAATATATGGACAAATTAAGCCTTGAGAATTAGGTCACACAAAAGCGTAGTAACTAGGCAAGAGTTAATTAAAACTTACTGGGTCCGACAATGACGTGTGGTTTGTAGAAATGATAATATCGCTGGGTTTACAAATTATGAGCACAAACAAATCTTGTGCCTATTTAACACCACACTGTCATGGTTATCCTCAGAGTTAATTATGCCTCAATAATCAGACAGACGTGCGCGAATGACTGATTAATATTAGCCAATATGCTGACAATCAACGTATGAGCATGGTCCTAAAGAGATATTTATGTTTACTTTTGGATAACTACGGCTCTGTTGCCGAAAGTTGCAAAACTATTTTCGAAGTTACTCATAGGGATCCAACCTTCAGCACCACTAGATGACCACCACGGAGAACCATCCAGCGGGTTAAGAATATCAACTGTTTGATTAGCAGTATTCACCCCTATTAGAGTAACTGCATGTTCGCTGCCGTTTATAGGGTAAGGTATTGTGGCGCCATCTGCGGCAGTGACATCGAAGGTACCGTCATTTTGTAACGCCTCGGTGCCATCGTTGTCGTTCACCAACACGACTGCTGGATTACCATTCTCAACATACTGATAAAGCTGGCTGATCGATATGCCGGCTCCACTCCAAAGCACAGTAGCACCCTGCTCCTGGGCAATAGCGGCAAGAATAGGCGGGAAAGCCCCGTAACCAAATTCTTGATTTTGCTCATCTGCGTAAGGGTCACCAACGAAATTAAGGTTAGGATCTCCGTTAGAAATATAAACGCCATACTTACTGTCCCAAGATACATCGCCCATCGTTGGATTTTCTTCATTTATAATAGTTTGTTGTGACGGGTAAATGCCAGCTGCCGATAGAGCAGTCTCTAAAGCAGCGGCTTCACAGCTCGAACCACCAATCTGAGAGTATGCCGTGACGCCAGTTACCTGCGGGGACTGACCTGATTGTGGTGGCGCTGGTGCTTGAGTTGCAGGAGGTTGTGGTATCGGTGTAGTAGTGGTAGCTTCCGGCGTTGGTGTTGGGGTAGCTTCCGGCGTTGGTGTTGGGGTAGCT
>CAZLLA010000006.1:0-37671 GCA_964560315.1 uncultured Candidatus Saccharibacteria bacterium | reverse complement strand
AACCCAAAAACCAAAAGATTCTTTATCTCAAATTGGTTGATTTCTTTACGAGTGCATTTGAAAAGTAGAAACACTGATTTTTAACCACGAATGGTAACCATAAGTAGCTTGGCGGGCTCGACCGGATTCGAACCGGCGATCTTCTCCGTGACAGGGAGACGTGATAGGCCTCTTCACTACGAGCCCATTGAAACTGGCTAAGTAACAGAGGTCATGATAGCAAGCAATCTCTTAAAAAGCAATCAAGAACTAGAGATAGTTTGCTATACGTTTATGAATAGGTGCGGCTTTTCTTTAGCCTGTAGAGGATTCGTGTAGGTAGTAATCGGTTGAAAGTTGAATGATATATGAGCCGCCTGAACTTCACTGCCCTGAATAGATAATACTTTAACAATTTCTAGACTATAACCAGTGTTAATAATGCCCGAATACTGTCCTACCTGGAGTTGGAATAACTCTGAAATGATCTGCGGTGCAATATCTGCGTTAGATCTGTCGATTAAAAAGCCGTAAGCTCCACCATTACCACTAGTCGAGCTATCTTCGGAAACTTGTTTAGCTAAAGTGCCAAAATCCGCGCCTTGTTTCAGCTCAGCCAGAGCTTGATTAGCCTTCTGGTGGGTTTGCGTATCAAGTTTACTAACTACTTTTTGAGCCAACAGCTCTTGGCTCAGTTCATGTCTAAAATCATTCATCGACCAGCCCCAAAATTCATTCAGGACGTTTTGGAAAACCTGATTACTGGCCCCTAGACGGTTTTCCGAACGGACCAAGGCTACAGCATTATCGATATCGCCATTACTAATCGACAGATTATTGGTAGTTGCGAGTTGATTGACGTAGGCATTTTGCAGAGCTTGGCTTAAAGAACGCTGTTTAAAAACGGCCAGCTGCTGTTTGCCAGCAGTAGTGCCGAAGTTAACATTTTGCTGGGTCTCGTAATAATGCATGTAGTGACGCAGCTCAAACAGATAGCTGTTGTACGATACAAAATCTCTACCGTTAATCACTGCCACCGGGAACGGGATAACTTGAGTCACCCCGTATATAAAGCTTGATGTCGATTGAAATTTATAAAGTTCGAGGGTACAAAAAGCAAAGAAGCCAATTACGGCCGTAATCAATATTCCGATAGAAAGTTTTACAATCCGGTGTTTAGAAGCCTGCAATGGATATATAAACTTCCGGGCACTACCTAGAACCTCTTCACGACGGGCCGCGATGGTTTCATTTGTCACTTTCGCGTCTTCAACACTAATCGGTTCGGGTGCCTTGGGAGTCACACGTTCTCTCAGGTCAGTAAAAAGTCCTTTTACTTGTTTGACGTTAGTAATATAAAACTCACTTTTCTTCTGCTTGGTTCTCCCAGGCGTCGATCTTCTTAAATGGCGGCTCGGTTGGTGAAACGCCGTGGTCACGCAAAATACGTACAATTTTGCCCTGGGTTTTGGCGGGATGATGAACATCGTGAATCACCAACTCACCCAGATAGGTCTGCATCTTTATTGTACCAAATCCCAGCATGGTTTCCTGCATGCCAGATATCTCATAGTTAACCTGCTGGATCTGAGCCAGATTCATATCGGCGAAACTACTGTGAAATAGACCTTTCTGGGTGATCTGGATAAACCGCAGAGTAGTGACTATAAAGATACTGAAATACCAGCTAATCCAAGATGGTATCAGCAGTATCAGGCCAACTATAATGCTGGCTGCTAAAGCTACAAAAAAGGCAAACATGGTTGGTGGATTATTCGGCCTAACGTAGGTCAGAATGACAATGATGATTGGGCCGATTAACCACGAGGCTAAGCTGATAATCAGGCCCTTGCGCATCACGATCGGGTGGCGGCGAAAAACTAACAGAACGTCTTCGTCATCAAATTGGCCATCGAAGTATTTGACTAATTTTTGTTCAACTTTGTCTTCGGCCATAAGCGTATTGTACCAGGAACTTTACTCGTGAGTCATGACTCACTCTGTAACTGGTATCCCCACCGCGATTCGAACGCAGATCTGCTCCTTAGGACGGAGTTATTCTATCCATTGAACTATGGGGACCCATATTATTCTATGCCAACTAATAGTACTTTTCATACATAACATCTTCGCCGGTGCGACGATAGCTATGTGTTTTTTCGTCGCCAAACCAGATGCTTATTTCGTTGGCTGCCTCTTTTTCGTTTTCGCTGGCATGAATCAAATTGTGGATTGATCGGCTCTCAGCGTTAGCAATTGATGGACTATCAACTGAGTAGTCACCCCTTATGGTGCCGACATCAGCTTTATAGGGTAAGGTGTGTCCAGCTAACTTCCTAACCATATCGATGGCCTGGATACCCTCGATAACCATGCAGACCACCGGACCAGACACTAAGTAATCGACGAGGTAGGAACTGACTTGCTTACCAACCACTCTTTTGTCGTCTGTGCCCAAAATTTCCATCGGCGTGATAGACAATTTTTCAAAGCTATTCAAACTTTTTTCGCCGAGACGGTCTACCCAGACCTGATCTTCCAGCGGATAATGTTTTTGAGCTTGGACTCGACTGGCTTGCACCATCCTAAGCGCCACAATTTTAAGCCCGGATTTTTCAATGCGGTAGATAATATCACCTATTAAGCCGCGGCTGACCCCATCAGGCTTAATCATGCAAAAAGTTTGTTGAAATCTGATGGAGTGCAGTGCCGGGTGTAATTTTGTCATAAAACGTAAGAACCTCTTGGTAATTATTTGCTATTCTAGGTCATTCTAACAGATCAGTCTTGCTTCGACAAACCAGTCTAATGTCGCACAATGTTATAATCAGCTTATGCTATTTTCAAAAGTCAAAACTGACTTCTTGGAGTATCTGGAAATTGAGCAGAATCGTTCCCAGAAGACCATCGCCAACTACGATCATTATCTAACCCGGCTGGCCGATTTTGGCGGTGAAATTAAAATTGCCGATATCGATGATGAACTAGTCCGGAAGTGGCGTTTGTGGCTCAACCGACTGGGTACCAACACGGCCGAGGAGCTACAAAGAATTACGGTCAATTATCACCTGATAGCTCTCAGAAGCTTCCTAAAGTACTGCGCCAAACGTAACATCTCTGCCCTGCCGGCTGATAAGATTGAACTAGCTCGAGTTCACCGTAAACAAGTCACTTTTTTGAACGAAGATGAGCTAGCTCGCCTTTTCGCTCAACCAAACACTAATACTTTAATCGGAATCCGTGACCGGGCTATTCTAGAGCTGCTATTTAGCTCTGGCTTGCGAGTATCAGAGCTAGTTGGGCTAAATCGTGACCATATTAATTTAAAACTCCGTGAATTCTCTGTCCGCGGCAAAGGCCAAAAGGACCGGCCGGTATTCGTTAGTCCAGAAGCCGCTCAATGGATTGAGAGCTATCTTCAAAAACGGGATGATGCTATGAGTCCGCTTTTTATCCGTTACAGCGGTACCCAAAAGGCTGATCAGAGTGGTAATTTCAAGCGCTTAACGGCCCGTTCCGTCCAACGGTTGGTTGGTCGTTATGCTCGATTGGCTGGTATCACCAAACACGTTAGCCCACACACCATGCGTCATTCGTTTGCAACCGATTTGTTGGTAAATGGTAGCGATCTTCGCTCAGTTCAGGCTATGCTTGGCCATAGCGATATCAGCACAACTCAGATTTATACCCACGTGACCGATCAACATTTAAAGAGTGTCTATGAAAAGTATCACCACAAAGACTTGTAACTAAGGTGATGGCGTGCCAGTCGCTGATGTGCTACACAGCGGGTTACCGCCATCAGCCGGATCAGAAGCTGAGAAATAGCCAGGCGTAACTTCAAATTGTTTACAGACAGAGTTTTCGGTTATGATTGCTCCGCTGGGGACTTGATAATCATTCGCATCAGTTAGATCAACTGCTACCAAAACTCGGCGCAGAACATCTTGGGCTTTACCTGTTGAATCAATGATGGCCTGGGCATCATAGAACGGCACCTTACCAGCGCTAACAGTCAACTCAGAATTCGTCTCGTAAAGGGTCGTGACCCTCATGTAATAATCATTGGAGCCCAAACTAATGGTCGCTTGACAATCGGTGCTGGAACAGCTTGCACCTATGATGTTGCCCCTATCGCTAAGTGATGCAGAGCTAGGCGAAGAGTTCGTCACAATCGGTACGAAAAACATGGTGGCAGTATTAGTTGACCAATTAGAGCGTAGGAATGATGGGGTATTAGCATTTAACAAATCTATCCTCAAGATCGGGAAATTACAGCTCCAGCTGGTGGTAGGCGGAAAATTAAACGGGGGCGCGACAGACGTGGGACAACTACCGGCCCCTGTTGAGCCACTGGCAGTCTTCCAGTCTAGTGTAAGGGTGCCAAACGCTGTTGCGGGATTAATTATCGGTATGACCGTCGAAAAATTACCAATATTGTAATAAAGAGTGTCGGGTGTAGCGCTAACCACAAGACAGGTGTAAAACACGTTGTAAGTGGTGTTAACCGGGTGGTTCGCACAACTGCTTGTGCTTTGTACGACCTGTCCAGTGGCCACATCGTTAGCGATGACTGAACGAGCATCATTGATACCACTTTCAGCGGCATAATAAGCTTGAACGCTAAGTTGATCGTCCAATGAATTACGTTGCTCAGTCCGTGAAATTTCCGCAAACCCAAGCACGATAAGACTAATAACGATCATCATGATCATCGTCACAAATATGGCAACTACGCCCGCTTGCCGTCTAATATTTACTATCATATGGCTTTTGTTTACCTGCTCTATATTATAATCCATCAGATTAAACGCTGCTCGACGGTTGTTGTCAGATCTGATACCGCGCAGAACTGCGAGCCGGTGCCCCCAGCACAACTTTCAGAACCCCATTGCGTGGCACCTAAATTGGGTAGACTAGACGAGTTAGACAGTAAATCATTATCTCCGTAAATAACTTCAACGCGAATTGAGAAAAGCTGGTTTTCGACTTGGGTTATATCAAACGCTCCAAGACGCATGTTTTGGTTGAGCAACTCTCGTGATGATGCTGGCAGAGTAGCGCTATTTGGCAAACTAGGAGTAACGGCTTGACATGAGGCACTGCCATTAGTGACCACTAAACCATGATAGCCTTGATCTTGTGAGGAATTTGGTGAGGAATTTGTGACTTGTTGCCCCAGTTCATAAGAATATAGCGTATTGTCAACGCAATACCCATCGACTGCTCCGTTAGCTGATAGCTTTGTCCAGTTTTGGCCGAACTCTAGCGACTGACTAACCTCTGACATAATAGCTCTGGCGGTTGCTTGAGCATCTGAGCTAGTAATACCTTTGTAGTAACTGTTGGTGAAACTAATGACCCCTACGGCGACAACGAGCAAGATAATTGCAAACACCGCTGAAGCGATCATCAGTTCAAGGATAGTAAAACCAGCTGCTCGAGAAACACGACTGGATTGCTCCGGTTGTTCGCAGTAATGTCGCCCACTCTTGTTTATGTACACGTCTGATTGCCTTTTATTCTCAATGATACCTGTAGTGTACCGCCTGAACCACCGATACTGATCAGCCCAGACTGATTAGTGCCACCGCTCACCAGGCAAATTTGCCAGCCACCAGAGGGATTAGTCGCTAGGCCACTAGGAACGTCTAAACTCTTATTTATTGACGTGACGTCACTTGAAGGAGTTTGCCCAAGACCACTATTAACAATCACCAGGTCAACGGGCTGAGCTCCTGAGTTATAACCGTCGATACTGGTTGTGCTTGTGCTACCCGGCTCCATCAAAAAACCGATGGCACCAGTACTATTACCGGAACCAGTCAGTTGAGCTGTCAGTCCGTATTCTAAAGCCCCCGTGTTATACGAAAAATCCCCGACGGTTGGGTCGACATTTTGAAACGGAGAACCCGTTGGGCTGGTACAGTTCGGTGGGGTGCAGTTTATACCGACAACCGTGTATACCCGATACTGTTCTGGGTTAGTCTGACCGATGCCAAATTGTATGACAGAGCCTAAAAAGACGCACGGTTGATTGGTCCCCTGACTTACATTAGAGGGACTAGTAACAATCAACTTGGTCCCCGTTACTGTACAATTAATCTCGTTTCCGTCTGGATAATAACTGGCTGAAGCCTGATTGATAACCTGCTGAATTTGCGCCTTGGCATCGTTTATCGCATGGATAAATTCGGCCTCATTTTGACGACCGCTTAGTGTCGCCGCGATGGCCACAAATAACGCGCCGGTGACCGCTAGAACGATCATTGTCTCGACTATAGTAAAGCCGAAACTGCCCCTATGATCACCCTTGTTCATGCGCCTAAGTATATCATAAGCGTCTTGGGGTCAGCCAGGTTAGCGGAGATAAAGAAAGCTACTGTACCAATCAGAAATATGGTTTCCAAACATAACCACAACCACAGTAGCAACTAATAAAAACGGTCCAAATGGTATTTGCGTTGTCGGTTTGGCCCACCCCTTGATAAGTAGCGGTACGGCTAAAATCGAGCCAAAGACTGACGCCAAGAAAACGAGCAGTAAGGCCATCAGCGGACCACCGACGAGCAAACCAAGTACAACTGCCAATTTTACGTCCCCAAAGCCAATCCAGGCACCCCTAGATATCACGTAAAATGCGCCGAATAAACCAGCCAAGAAAAATACACCCCAAAAGGCCATTATGACCAATCGCCAGCCACCGCCAAAGGCGGTTGCTCTGATGATTATTTCAAGGAGCGCCAGTCCAACCAACGGATAGACTATTCGATCCGGCAATATAAACCATCTTAAATCATAAATTCCAAGAGCTACAAAAGCCGTTAAGAATATCAACCACAGCCCAAAACTGAAAGTACTGCCGGCGCTAAAGCCTAGCGGCCACCAAACGTAGGACAGGACAAATAGAACGGGTAGCAGTAACTCCACCGCTGGGTATTGCCATGATATTGGCTGACTACAGTAGCGACATTTACCGTGTAGCAAAACCCAACTGACTACGGGCACCAGGTCTGTCGGGGCAAGCTCATGGCGGCAGTTTGGGCACATTGATCGCCCCCAAAGAATCGAATAGCGACTTCGACTATGATACTTCAAAACTAGCCTAATTGATGCCGAGAGCCGACCGTTTATGCTTCTGGAGCGACTGGGTTTCTTGACAGGTGTTTGCTGCATATGTAAACGCCAAACTAAGGCGTTCACAAAGCTCCCAAAACATAACCCTGCCATGGCAAGCACAACTGCTATCAGCATGTGCCTATCGTATCACAAAAACAGGCCCGATTTCGGGCCTGTTCATACAAAACTTACTTAATTACTACTGCTCAAGACACTGTTGCGCGACATTTGAGCTGCTGGTTTCTATACCGTAAAGAATGGCTGCGCTTCTCGACGATGCGGCGCCAAGACCAGTGTCACTGGCATTACAATTATACCCAGTATCTATAACCACGGTCGAGGTAGTAGGAGTAGCTGGGTTCGCAGAATTTGTAACCAATGAAACATTTCCGGCGGTGTAGTAACCGAGCGTGGCAGTTTCGGTGTTGCCAGTGCAAGCAGCATTGCCACAAATAGTAAGACTGGCTGCCGCTCCACCTACATTGGTTGGTAGGGTACCGCCATTGTCGTCAATATAATTAGCAACCGACGCCGCAACCGCCGACACATCATTTTTCCGTTGCGTATTTCGTGAGCTGCGTTGCAAAGCCGGTACGGCTAAGAACACAATCAACATAATTAACCCGGCGATAGCCAAAACAATCATGATTTCGATAATGGTAAAGCCGTTTTTTGATTTTGGAGTTTTTTGTAGCATTTCAAATGCCCCCTTTGTGTAATGCCTTCAAGTATTTACGCTTATGATTGAAATCATACCGGTACAGTTATTAAAAATCAAGCCCTAAGACCCATAGTTATTAAACGACACTGTTAACATTACTGGCTAGATTATAGATTGGCAGCAAAACAGCAGCAACAATGGCAAACGCTACAATACCCATCAGGATCATCATCACCGGTTCAATGATGGTTTGGATAGCTTTAATTTCGTTATCTAGCTCTTTTTCGTAGTAATCGGCGGCTTTGCCAAGCATTTGCTCCATCGAACCCGATTGTTCGCCAATTTTCAGCATATTTGGCACTAATTCCAAAAAGTTAGGATCGTTTTCTAGAGATTGGCCGAGTGATTTACCGGCTTTTACCTTTTCAATGGCTTTAGTGATCGAGTTCTCCACGTGGACGTTATCAACCGCCTGAGCGGTGATATTAAGCATCGGTATAAGAGATACGCCGCTGGCCACTAAAGTTGTACCGGTACGACAAAACCGAGCCATATACATTTTCATAAACAAAGGCCCTATTGGCCAAGCTTTCATCTTTACGGCATCAATGACACTTTTGCCACCTAGCGTTCGGGCCCATCGACTCATAAAGACAGCGATAATAATAACCACTATAAGCATCACCCACCACCAACTGATCAGCAGGCCAGAAATATTTAACAATATCTGGGTAATTAGAGGTAGTGTTAAGCCTCCGGTCTCGCTATAAAGAGTTTTTACCTGAGGAATAACTTTGATGAGCATGAACCCCACAACCGCCATCATGACCAATAACACGATGACTGGATAAATCATCGCACCGCGTACTTTGCTGATGATATCAGCGTCTTTTTCCTGTTGATCAGCTAGCCGTTCTAGTGCTTTATCAAGCGTACCGGAGGTTTCCCCGGCGGCTATCAGGCTAATATAGACCTGATTAAATACTCTCGGGTATTTGCCCATCGCCTTGGCGAGAGTTGAACCAGCTTCTATATCAGCGATGATATGGCCAATGATCACCTTAAGTGGTTTACTTTCAGTCTGGTTATTGACGTTACGTAAGCTTTGAATGAGCGGCAAGCCTGCGTTTAGAAGTGTGGCTAGTTGACGCGAGAACAGTACACGGTCTTTGGATTTGATACGATTGAGTTTACCCAGGAGGCTAAACGTACCTTCTTTGCTAATAGTTATGTCTACTGGCACTAGACCCTCAGTACGGATTAGCTTGGCGGCTGACTGTTCGCTGTCAGCTTGAACGGTTGATTTAACCCGCTTGCCACTAGCTGGGTCGCGCGCTACAAAGTTATATGTAAGCATTGGCTCAGCTTAACTCCTCATCAGCCTATCGAGCTCATCCAGATCAACTGCAAAATTACGAGCCTCATCATAGGTTACAGTACCTTCATGAATCAATTTAGCCAGCGTTTTATCCATACTTTGCATGCCATATTCCGCACCGGTCTGGATGACGGCATCAAGTTGATGAGTTTTACCTTCACGAACAATATTGCGCACCGCCGGTGTGACAACGAGGATCTCAGCCGCCGCAATCCGGCCGCCGCCAATAGCTGGAATCAAGCGCTGTGAGCAAATAGCCATTAAAATATTGGACAATTGAGCCCGAATCTGGGGTTGTTGATGGGGCGGGAAGACATCAATCATACGGTCAATGCTTTGAGCGGCACTGTTGGTGTGTAACGTTGCAAATACCAAATGACCAGTCTCAGCTATCGTAATGGCACTAGCAATCGTTTCCAGATCACGCATTTCGCCGATGAGAACGACGTCTGGATCTTCACGAAGAGCTGATCTTAGGGCTGCACTAAATGAATAAGTATCATAATGAACTTCGCGTTGAACAATAACTGATTTGTTTGATTTATGAGTGTACTCAATCGGGTCTTCAATCGTGATAATGTGGGCTGCCCTCTCCATATTTATCTTATGGACTAGAGAGGCCAGGCTGGTCGACTTACCTGAACCGGTTGGGCCGGTAATGAGCACCAGACCGCGTGGATAGTTAGCAAATTTCTCGACCACCGGCGGCAAACCCAATTGTTCAATCGATAGAATTTCATTGGGGATGAGTCTCAAAGCAGCGGCTAGATTACCCCGTTCATGGAAGGCATTCACCCGAAAGCGGCCCATATCGCCAAAAGCAAAACTAAAGTCGAATTCCTTATCTCTGAGCAGTATCTGTTTCTGGTCTTCGTCTAAGATAGCAAAAATTAAAGCCTCAATCGCTTCATCGTTTAACGGATCAGCTCCCCCGACCGGAACTAAAACACCGTCAATTCTTAAGACCGGCGGCAAACCTACCTGCAAATGTAAATCTGATGCCTTTTTTTTAACGACCTCTTCCAGTAATACTTCAACCCGTGGTTCACTGTGCATGTTTATCCCATCCTTCTTGATCTATGATATATCCGCCGCGGCGACACGGTTAACCTCGTTAAGCGTCGTCACTCCCGTTAAGGCTTTCAGATAGCCGTCTTGGCGCATGGTTATCATACCTTGCGTTTGAGCCACCTTTTGGATTTCATTACTAGTGGCCCGCTGGAGAATGAGTTTTTGAATATCATCTGAGACTTGGAAAACTTCATAAACCCCTGTGCGACCGCTATAACCTCCAGGTGTACGAGGGCCATCTTTACCCTTGGCTAAAGTATAAGCGCTTTGGGTGGCCAGTGGCAAGTTATCATAACCAAGGTCTAGACTGACTGCCTGACGCTTTGACTCGTCGGCTGGTAACAAATTACCTAAAGTTTGGTGAATTGACTCTGCCTCTGCGGCCGAACTTTGATACTGTTCCTTGCCGTCACCAATACGACGTACCAGCCGTTGACCAATAACTATTTTCACGGTAGAAGCAATCAAAAACGGCTCAACACCCATGTCGAGAAGCCTCGGTAAAATACCGGCCGCCGAGTTAGTGTGCAAAGTCGAGAAAACGAGATGACCCGTCAAGGCCGCCTGAACTGCCAGTTCAGCCGTTTCTCGGTCACGGATTTCACCTACCATAACCACATCGGGGTCCTGACGTAAAACTGAGCGCAGACCAGTGGCAAAGGTTAGCCCGACATCGGGATTAACCTGAATCTGGTTGACGCCAATCATTTTGTATTCAACCGGATCTTCAAGCGTCACAATGTTAATCGCATCACTTTTAATCTCCTGCGTCAGAGCATATAAACTGGTCGATTTACCAGATCCAGTCGGACCTGAAGTCAAGATCATACCATTGCTCTGCTTCAGGCCTTCACGGATAAGACGCAAGGCGCGGCCAGTGTAGCCCAAGTCCCCCAAACTTAGACTGGTGCTGGTTTTGTCAAGCAGACGGATGACTACTTGCTCTCCCCAGACAACCGGTGAAATGGCGATACGAAGGTCGATATCTTTGTCGGCTACTCGAACCGAAAACTCTCCATCTTGAGGAATACGGTGTTCGTCAATTTTTAAATTGGATAAAATTTTTATACGGCTTATAAGCGGTGGCTCAGAGCTTTTTGGAAGCTGCATAACTTCCCGCAAGATACCGTCAATCCGGCAGCGAATCTTGAGCGAATTCTCCAGGGGCTCAACGTGTATATCAGAAGCTCCATTTCTGGCGGCAAATTCTAAAATAGCTGAGAGAGCTTTACTGATCGGTGAGTCCTGAACAAGTGCCGTGATATTTTTGTCCTTTTGGACATTATTTTTGTGACTTTGGTCGTTTTGGGTGGTTTGTTGTTCCGCGGCCGTATCTTGTTCAAACTGGCCAATCTGCCCAGCCACTGAAGAAGCGATGTGAGTTTGGTATTGCTCTAAAACGTTACGTATTCCCTCTTCACTAGCAACATATACTTTTAGCGGCCGGCCGATTCTGTTACTCAAGAAATCAACCGCCTGAACGTTGTCGGCATCAAGCATAGCAACAACTAAGCGACGTTGCATCTCGCCTAGAGGAACCGCCATATAGCGTTCAGCAACATCTTTTGGTAATAGATCAAGAATTTTTGGTTCAATCGACACATCGGTTAAATTGACATAAGGCATACCGGTGGTCTTGGCAATCGCCTTGGTTAATTGCTCATCGCTAATAAGTTTATCGCTGACTAGGGCACCAAAAATCGAGCCCCCTGACACGTTCACTTTATCTTTGATGGTTTTAAGCTGGGTAGCGGTCAGAGCGCCCTCTTTTACTAGGTCGTCTTCAACCTGCTGCTGGGTAGCCGCCGACAGAACATTCACTTTTAAACCTCACTCATTGTCCCGATCCGCTAAACGGATTGGGGTTATTGCTGCTCTGAACTTCTACGAGTTGAGTGGGATTAATCGACTGACTGTTAAAAAACTGTTTGTTGGGCGACGTAAATTGGGTAGTGATGGGGTTCACTACGGCGACTGCTTGTTGCCGATTCTGAGGTGTTGCAAATATAAAGTGCGAGGCTGTAAAAGCAACCACCGCACTAATGCCCGCGATTAGGATAATTAGGGCTACGTCTTTTTGTTTCACTGAATTATCTCCGTACTAATATTAAGGTTTTGGGCTGGTTGCCAATAGGTCTGTGCCGCAATTGTTAGATTAAGCTGCGTTTGATCACCCGAAAGTTCCATGGTTTGAATTTGAAACGGCCGAATCGAGTGCTCGAAAGCGTTCACAACATTTTGAATTGCCGTGTAATTCCCAGAGACCGCAACCTGAAATGGCATCGGTTGAGGCGATGGACTGGCACTAGACTGATTTGTTTGGCTGGCCGCTTGGTCGGTTCCGGTAATACTTTGAATTTGAACACCCTGACTGGTTAAAATATTTTCGAGGCTGGTGGCCATAGCTGGGTAGTCATAGGCACTTGGCAAGGCATCTAGAATAATTTTGACATTGGTGCCATCTTGGGGACCACTGCCAGCAGGGTTGCCACCGATAATATTGGTGGAACCGCCGGTGAAAGTATTGTAAGCCTTTTCCAGGCTTTGAGTGGCCCGTATATCATTCTTAAGTCGACTTAGGGCAACATTGTCAGCACTCTTGACACGATTTTGATAGCTTAGTTGGTTAACCAACGAGGCCGAGGCAACCAAGCCAAAAACCACCACAAAGCAGGCTATGGAAGTAACCACCACAATCGTTGAGTTGGATTGAGCGATGAGATGACGTTTAACTGAAGTTATATCAGCCATGGTCTAGTTGCCCTTCTCGAAGATTATTGACGGTTGCTGAGCGGCTGCGGGAGGCGGATTGCCGCCAACGCTCAAGGTAACAGTGTCGGCATTATTGAAAATTGTTGGGTCAAAGTTCAGGTTAATGGTGTAGTTTGCCGTGGTCGAATTGATACCAAAACCGGCTAATATAACTGACGAAAAAGCGCTGTGTGAGCCGGTCTCGCCGCTGATAGTGTAGGCTGTGTACTTCAAGTTATCAACGAAGTTGTTGACAACAGCAAGACTGGGCGCATTACCAGTAATGGTCATGGTATTTTGGGTAAAGTCAATCTGCAGATCCGAAATAGTAGCCGAAGTAGGTACCAGCTGGGAAAGATAACCAAACAATCGTGAGGCAGCTGGACTTTGACTATCTAACGACGACAATGAAGTCAACTGGCTTTGAACAGTCAGTATAGTGGTTAAATTGGGAGTACTTTTCAGAGTATTGCTGCTGGTTTGAATTTCATGATTTATATTGTTGATGCTCCCCTTCTGGACAACATAGACTGTAAAAATCAGAGCCATAAAGACCACCACGACTAGCGCGCTAAGGGCCATGGAGACGCCGATAACTAAACGCTTGAGGCGCTGGGTTTTAATGTATTCCTGCTTAACATCTGGTAGTAGATTGAATTGGATCATTCGTTTCTCTCCGCCAGACCAACTGCCACACTAAACTGATTAGAAATAGTCAGCAGCTCATTCTGCCGACTAGCGTCGTATTGCACATTGCGCCAAGCATTGCCAATCTCAACATTCAACGTAAACTTGTTGGCCAAGAACAGCGGGAATTCCGGCAAAACTGAACTACCGCCAGTTACAATAATGCGTTCCAGCTTAACGGTGGTATAACGAGTCTGAAAAAACTTAATTGACTTGTCGACTTCGGTCGCAAGCAGCTCAACTGTATTGAGAATAGCTTCATAGACCTGGCCCTCAAGTTTATCCTTACTTAAACCGAATTTTAAAACAAACTGTGCGGCTTGTTTTTCATCAACATTCAAATTTTGGGCAGCAGAGCGAATAATGGTTTCCAGACCAGTCGGAATTGACCGTGTTAGCCTTGGTGCCCCACCGTAAACAATAACTAAGTCCGTGCTCTTCTGTCCAATATCTAAAATCATGTGGGCAAAAGTTGCCTCAGGCGGAGTTAATGCCCTGGCTAGTGCCAAATTGTCGGGTTCAAAGGCGATGACGTTGAGGCCGACCGATTCGACCATATCGAGCCGTCTTTCAATAAACTCGTTCGGGACGCTTGTCAGCAAGACTTCAACTTTGGTTTTATCAACCGGCGAATCACCAATTAGCGCCCAGTCAATTTTTGATTCATTGAATGGGGTTGGGATTAAGGCATCAGCCTGGTAACGAATCGACTTTTCCAGCTCATGAGGTGGCAAGCGGTCAATATCGGCCACGGTAGTAAACACCCTGCCTGAGGGTATCCCAACGGCAACATTTCGAGTACTCAGGTGGGCTTGGCTGACCAGTTGAGAGAGAGCCTGACTTAAGCGCCGTTGATCATTCATTGAATCGCTGAGAGTGATTTTATTATCAATCGGCATATAAGCATACTTAAACAAAGTCTTTGAGGCACCATTGCCATGTAGCTCGACAACTCTAAGCGCTGAGCTACCAATATCGAGACCGAAAAAAGCCGATACACCACTCAGAAGACTCATGCCGGCGTTACCTCAAACCTTTAACTAAACTTTTTGATTTTGTCGTCTGCATAGAAGCTTACACGTTGCCTTTTCCTACTCATGTCCCACCAAAACTGCAACGGGATCATGTTTAGGGCAATTATAGCATAAGCCATATCATATATTAATACGCAGTTGGGTCGCTAAGATTCGATCGACAAGAGCAAATTACAAGTTCGGCGGCAAGCCAGTGATTGCCGAGTAGTCGCCATTGGGATTAGCTCCGCTCCGCGGTAACCACAACTCCGGTGTGTAATTGAATACTTCGGCGGCATGACTCCCCGACGGCGTTCCATTGTCCGTATTGGACTGACCAACGGTATCGTAAGTCCGCAAGAATTGCACCTGAGTAGCGACAAAGGCACCATTAATAACCAGTTGATTATCACAGGTTCCATAATAGCTGGCACTGGTCGGGGTAATCGGAGCATTATTGCCGCTGGCACAAGTGTAGATTATGCCCCCTTGACCGGCACCGTTAGGTTCGGCAACGTACAAACCATCTAGTTGTTTAACGTTACTGCCAATATATATGTTGCCACCAACAACTACTAGTTTGAAATACGGTATCTGGCTGGGGCTGCTCCAGCCTAAGGTGTCATAAGTTATTGGGTTATTAATATAAACATTACCGTCAACATAAACGGTGATCTGACCTGGTTGACCGTCGGGTATAGTCGATGGTATGGCGACACCGTTAGTCAATGTACCAGGCAGGGTTTGATCGCCGGTCAATGGCTGGGCGGTGATGTCACGCGTAAAGTCACAGTCCGCAATTGTGCCACTAAAACCCGTACCGAAGAGTCCACTCGGAGGATTAGTCCCGGAATTAGAGAACGACAAAGCGGTGGGAGGTGAGTTGGCTGAGTATTGTGAGCTGGCAAAACCGTTAATCTGAGCCAGAGCTTGAACCGCATATTGGGCTCCAGCTCCGGCATAAGAGTATGGGCTAAGCCCGTTCCAGCCATAGACACCAGCACCGCTATCATAACCAACGCAGGAACTGACACCCGAGTTATATGACGGGCTGGCACCAGCCATTACATCACCACCGTAGACTTGTAGATAAGGCAGATTGACGACCGAGAATTGTTGCGGACCACAAGTCAGATTAACGTTTGGGCCAGTTAGCGTCCAAGTGTACTGATATTCGCCAGTACCATTAGTCGGGCCGAGATTACTGAAAACTGAGTTAGTAGCATAGCCAGAGCCGTAAGACGTAGCCTGTTGCCCGTTATAACTGTAACTTCCTCCATTAACGGGATTTATTCGAAGAGTCATATTAGCCGTAGGTGTTGCACCATAGTTATTAGCATCACTCACAGTAATCGAAAATGACGTCTTGGAATCAAGCGGGTCCGGCGCTAAGCCAGGCGTTACCGAATAACTACCACAACTCATTGTCACACAAGGAGCTTGAGTATTGACTGTTGGCTGCCCAGTAAATTGTACTTGATAGTTTGGTTGATAATTATTGGACTGTTGGGATCCAATATATTGGTCACCACTGGGTAGTGTGGGCTTTGACGAATTGGTCGTATATGGACCCCACCATTCTGTACCGATAAGATATTGTTGAGGATTACTAGGGTTAGGGTATTGATAATTTTGAGAGTAATCTGTATACGACTGATAGTAGGCTGTTATTTGTCCGGACCAATAAACCTGCTGCGATACATATGGCTCGATATACGTCGCGGGAAGCGAACCACCGGTCGTGTAAGAAAATGTTTGACTGGTAGGCTGGGAACCGCCGTAACCGTAAGGATTACTTGAGACAAGCTGGTAGGTTGGCTGGCCAATACTAACTAACGGTGACGGATCGTTGGCCGGTAAGTTGCTGGCATTAGGGACGCTGCCTGAATAGCCGCCCACAACCGTATAGTCAGCTGAGGCACTTGTGGCACCAACGCAACACACTGCTAGAGTACTTTGGCCGCCGTATGTACCGGGTTGCGCCTGATACGCGCAGCCGGCGGGAACCGCTATATTCACCGTCGTGTTACATTTGGCTTGAGCCGGCTGGCCTCCAGAGGTGCCGTTTACTACAACTTGAGCAGAGAAGCTACCATACGAATTATAGGTATGACTTGTCGAGCTGCTACCGGTAGGACCATAGTTATTACCATCGCCGAAGCTAAAGGTATAATTCGGAGAAGATATGTTCTGAATAGTCGTCGTAAATGTATAGTTGTTGCCGGAGCCACTGGCTGATAATGTACACGTTGGTGCTAAGTTATGGATTCCACCGACCAGCCCTTGTACATTGCCACAATCTTGTCCAAGGCTAATTTGCCCGCCAGGCCAGTTAAACACTATAGCGTTACCGTTGTCGCTACCGCCGTTCCAGGCGCCAATCCAGTCATGAAAAACGTCGTCGTTTTTATCTGTGGAATAACCACTGTCGAGGTTAGGCACATTAGCGTTGCTACAACCTTGTTGGGGATAGGAAACGTTGCTGTAACAGTTGTTGTATTCATAAACACTCCAGCTTATTCCACCTATACTATTAACGTAATTAACACTGGCTTGCCAGGCGCTATAGTTATTTCTGGCGTAATTGATACTGTTACTAACGGAGTCAGTTTCTCCACTTGTGCCGCCATTAACACCAAGCATGGTGTCAACTATAAAAGCCGCGCCGTCTTCATCTTGAGCATTGGTACTCCACAAATACCCACCACCGCCATTGATGCCGCCAATTGTATTGAATAATTCGCTGACATTGTAATCATAAAGACCGTTAGGCAATACATTGTCAACATTGATACAGGGGGAACCTCCGCATGAATATATCTGCGAAGTCTGCCCATTACTGTAGCCCTGGCAACCATTACGTCCATATGCACCGTTGCCGCACGGGTAGTTATTGGCTAAAGCATAGTTATGCTGATAAACCGATAAACCAACAAACGTCATAACCGTCAGTAGCGTACCAATAAGTAATTTCTTCATATTGGTTCACCTTGTTGCAATCGCTGTATGATAGTCTGCAAATTTGATGTTGGGGTCAGAGCGTTTTGTTCCTTAGACTGACTTTGTAAGCTAAGCGCCTGTTGGAATGCGCTAATTGCCTGGTTATTCTGGCCGAGCTTATTATAGGCATAGCCCAATCCTATTAGGGACTCTATTTGAGATTGATTAGATTTATCAGCAGTTATTGCATCTTGGTAAGCGGTTACTGCATTGGCCCCCTGGTTATCGTTAAGATCATCAGCGCCGATGGCATCATATGCCTCGGTTTTTTCTTGAGGAGTCTGTGCATTTTTCAGATCAGTCTGATCTTTTATTAACGCTTGATTAGGATGAAGCAAAAGATAGGCTTGATCGTTAGTGTTTGACGTAGATTTATGATTATAAATAACTACAAAAATCGCAAGCACCACCCCTATAACGACAATTGCGCCCAGAATGGTACCGATAAACAGCTTTTTCTTCAACACTGATCCTTTAGCGTTAATTGTATCGCTGGTAACAATACCTGGCTGAGGCTCGGGCTGCGCATGTTCGCTCATCTTAACCAACAGTATAGCAAAAACCACAAGCAATATCAGAGTATCTCAAGTATCATGTGGTTTCTGATTGTGGCTACAAGGAAAGCGCTCTATAGGATACAATCACATAAACCACGTCGAGTTAGCCATTTATATTAAAACTTTTTGTTTTAACTAGTTTTTTGATGTTTATGCACTTCTTGCATTAACTGTTCTGCAGATTGCAGAAGAGGAAGCTTAAGGGTGGCACCTGTGCTAAATCCCATAAGGGCAAATTTTAGCGCCCCTTTGTCTTTGCCTTGGGCTTCCGCTTGGTAAACATTACTTAGAGTAACCCCGACTTGAGCCGAAATTGCCGCAGCAACTCCTTCATCGCTTACTTGTTCTGACATTGGAATATCACGGACAGACGCGGCATAGTTCATTACCCCGTTCAAAATAGTTTTATCTTCTACGTCAAGGAGAGGATTACGATATAAGAGATCCGATAAATTACTCATCTTGTATTGGTCTCTTGTAGCACCAAGTCCTTCAGCGACAACCACTAAGGTTAAACCATCGTTTTGCGCCTTACCCAATGAAAGAGCTCCATTTACTCCGTTATCGACAGTTCCTTCAACACTTTCTTGAAAAAGTTCAGGATCATCACCGTACGCATAGCTCGCTCTTAGCAAGGCGGCTGTGTGGTCCTCTAGGTAACGTATATCTTGGTCGGAAAATTGTACTTCTGGGGTTGGAATGCCCGGATCTGAATTGGGATTTGACATAATATATAAACATTAGCATATTATTGCTAATAAATCAATGTTAATCTAGACTGTAAACAATTAAGCCGAGTAAAATATAAATATGAGTAGTATTTCGTGTGGCATAGTCGGGCTACCAAACGTCGGTAAGTCGACACTTTTTAATGCTCTAACTAACAATAACGTTTTAGCGGCTAATTATCCGTTTGCCACAATCGAGCCCAACACGGGGATTGTACCGGTACCGGATGTGCGACTTAATAAGCTGGCAGGATTATACAAAACAGAGAAAATTTTACCTGCAACCGTTACATTTGTAGATATTGCTGGTCTCGTTGCCGGCGCCAGTAAAGGAGAAGGTCTAGGCAACCAATTCTTAAGTCACATCCGCAGCACCAATGCTATCGTAGAGGTAGTTCGAGCGTTTGAGGATAGTAACGTTGTTCATATTGATGAACGCCTAGACCCAAAACGTGACATTGATATCGTGAATACGGAGTTAGTATTAGCTGACCTGCAGACCGTCAATAACCGCCTACCACGCCTAGAGAAAGAAGCCAAAGCGAACCCCCGATTACAGCCGATGGTCGACGAGTTATCTAAGGCCAAGAACAAACTTGATAGTGGCACGCCACTTTGGATAGACAATGGCGAAGTATCAGCAAGCGATTGGTTACGAAAAGAGCTTCAGCTGCTAACACTTAAACCGGTCATCTACGTATTTAACGTCAGCGAAAATGGGCTGACTGATAATGATGCAAAGAAACATTTGGCTGGACTAGTGGCACCAAATCAAGCATTGTTTGTTTGCGCTAAACTCGAAAGCGAGCTAAATGATCTCGATCAGGCTGATTCACAAGAATTATTATCCAGCTACGGCGTTGACGAGTCCGGATTAATTCAGTTGATTCACGCCACTTACAACGTACTGGGTTTCCAGAGTTTCCTAACAGCCGGACCTAAAGAAGTCCGAGCCTGGACTATAGCGAAGGGTTCAACCGCTCCCCAGGCAGCCGGTACTATTCATGGCGACTTTGAACGCGGTTTTATTGCTGCCCAGATTGTTAATTATCATGCTCTAGTTGCTTGCGGATCTGAAGTAACAGCTAGAGCCGCCGGCAAGCTCCGGACTGAAGGTAAAGATTACATCATGCAGCCCGATGATGTAGTCGAATTCAGATTCAACGTCAGTAAATAGTCTATGATCGTGTCCACCTCTATTGGGCGACCCTATTTCCAGTTCAGAACAATACGTTCAATGATCTCGATAATTTTGTCGTGCGGCGGCACGTCTTGTTGGTCATAGTAGTGATCGGTTGTGACATAGTTCTCAACAACACTTAAACAATATATTTCATCGGCCGTAATATGCAAACGATCGACTGCCTGAACACTGGCTAACGGTGTGGCGACTATCATTTTTTCAATCGCGACTGTCTTCATAAACTCCGACGCCAAATCAATTGCGAAACCACTGCTCAGGCCATCGGACACCAGAATGACATTACGCCCCACCAGCAGACGTTTATCAACTGTATTGCCAACGCCCAAAAGATGGTGCAGGTCGTGAATTTTTTCTAATTTTTCCTGTTCAATCAATTGATAATATTCGCCGATTAACTCGTCCAGCTCACCCGGCGAATAGGCTTGATTGTAAGAAACCGACCCGTCCTGGCTAACACCGGCGATGGCTTCAGTTTCACGAGGTAACGTGATGTTCTCACTTAAAAGCAGGGACAAGACGCAGTGCAGTGACATAGCAATTTGAGCCCCGACAATCACACCACCGTCACTGAGCGCGACAATGGCACAGTTTTCGTAGCGATATTTTGGCGTCAACTGATTAGCCAGCATGCGCCCGGCTTGCACCCGACTCGCAAAGTACATATCACTTAGTCTAGCATCCTGCTACTGCTTATCGAAGAACTCGAAACGGTCGTTAGATTGGCAACATAATAAGTCTGAGAATTTTCAGACCATTGGTCTTAATAAATAAAAGCGCTCACGATTGCCTTTAGTACCGAGAACATTCGAATCGGCCTTACCAACAATAATCAGTTTGGATTTGGTCCATGACTCAAAATCTTTTAAAATATCGCGGCGCATTCGGTCATTTTTAATAATCCCTTGATTTTTGAGATTATCGGCCCGGGCCTCAAATTGCGGCTTGATCATGGCTAGTATCATCGTTTGGGGTGTCGATAGCCTAACTACGCTAGGCAAGATTTCGCGGAATGAGATAAATGAGACGTCCACCAATATTAAGTCAAAACGCACGTCAGTTTGAAAATCTCGAATATCGGTCTTTTCGTGAAGTTCAATTTTGGGATGGAACCTTAGGCTTTTATGAAGCTGCTCGGTGCCGACATCAACGGCTACTATTTTTTGAGCCCCGTGTTGCAAAGCATAGTCGCTAAAACCACCGGTCGAACTGCCAACATCAAGCACAATTTTGTTATAAAAGTTAACTCCCAAAACGTTGGCAACGCTGTCAAGTTTTAGGGCCGCTCGGCCGACATATCGATCGGTATCGGCTAGTTTAATAACATCACTTTCGTTAACTAAGACATCAATTTTAGTAACAACTTTTTTATTCAATGTTACCTGACCGCGTTTAACATAGTCTTCAGCCTGACGGCGAGAGACCATTAAGCCTCTTCGCACGAGTGCCGAATCGAGTCGGGTTCTGGTCATGGCTTAAACCTTGTCGCGACCATCTTTTAGTCAGATTTATCCTTTAACGCGTTCGCGGTATGCCCCGGTTGTCGTATCGACTGATATGACATCACCGGCTTTGATGAAAGCTGGTACCTTGACAATAATGCCAGTTACCAGAGTGGCGTCTTTAGTGATAGCCGAACTGGTATCGCCTTTGACGGCATTCTCTGTGTTCGTAACGGCCAACGGTACGTTTTTAGGTAAATCGACGTTAATCGGTCGGCCTTCGAATATTTGTAGATTGACCATGTCACCTTCCTTGATGTACCCGCTACTGTCACCAATCAACTCGGCTGCTATCTCAAACTGTTCAAAGGTATTTTGATCCATAAAGTGAAAATTTTTGCCGTCAGTGTACAAATATTGAACGCTTTGGTTAATGATATCGGCCGATTCAAGTTGTTCGTTGCCTTTGAATGTTTTGTCGAGCACCCGACCATCGAGCAAACTTTTAATACGCACATTAACGATCGAGCCGCCGCGACCCATCACTTTTTGTGAATACTCAACAACACGGTAAGGAATGCCATCTATCTTAAAGACAGTGCCTTTTTTAAGATTGGTGATACTTAAAGCTATTTCTTTTCTCCTATTCTAATTTCTCGATGACTAATTCCAGTTGGGCGGTTAAGTGGGCCACGTCGACTGGGCCAAATATATTGTATTCGCTGGCTGCTAGAATGTCTTTACGAACCGTTTCGAGTTGGCGCTTACTACTTTTGTCGAACTTTATTTGCTCTTGTCTTGTCTCCGATAATTCATAATCCCGGACATCCAACCGCGTTTCAATAATTTGTTTTTGCAGCGTAGTAACAATTTTAGCCACTCGGGGGTCAAGGTCATAAACGTCAACCGCCGATAAGGCGCTGGTAATCGCTCCTTCAAGGCTTTTTATCAATATGTAAGGTGACGCGTTAGACATAGTTAACTCCCTTAGAGTATTCCAGTAACGTGCTGAAGCCGGTGAACCTTTTTATCAATAACAACTAATTGTTGGCCACAAACGGCATTAGAGCAATGTGTCGGGCCCGTTTGATAGCTCGTGACAAATGGCGTTGCTGCGTCTCGGTTAGACCGGTTTTCTTGCGAGTTTCGATTTGTCCGTAGGCATTGATGTAACGCTGCAAGGTTTTGAAGTCCTTGTAATCAAAATATGTAACATCTGTATTGGACTTATAGATTTTTGCCATGGGTTAAAATTAAATTCCTTTCTGCTAAATTCCTAAAATGGGATGTCGTCCAAATTAATCGGTTCATCACCGATGTCTTCAATCACGATGTCGTCGGCTGGCTTTTGGCTGGGCTTTGGTTGGTCGGTTGTGGGAGCTGCCGCACCGGCCGCACCACGACTGTCAACAAAATTGAAGTCTTCAACAACGACTTCGACTTTCGAGCGCTTTTGACCGCTCTCTTTATCTTCCCAGCTGCGTTGTTCGAGATGACCACTAACCAGTAAAGGACGGCCCTTTTGTAGGTATTGGGCGATTACTTCGCCGGCTTTACCCCAAGCTACGCAGTCTAGATAGCTGACGCTTTCTTGCGACGTGCCATCCTGTCCTCGCCAGGTACGATTAACAGCTAGCGTAAAACTGGTGACGCTTTGGCCACTCGGAATAGTCCGGGGCTCAGGATCCCGGGTTAGATTGCCCATCAGTATGACTTTGTTAAAACCTTTTGCCACTTTATCTCTCCTCCAATCTAATTTGATTGTACTATCGAGTATTACTCATCGCCAGCCGGTTCGGCTGGTGCAGCAACTTCTTCGGGATTATCGCGGTGCTTAGCTAAGATCTTGGCCTTCTCGGTTTCGGCTTTGGCAAGCACCTTAAGATCAGGCTTGGTAATTATGAAACGGATCACTTCGTCGGTGATATTAAGCGTTGTCTCGATTTTCTGAACACTGCCAGACGGAATATTAACCGTATAAAAAACGTAAACGGCGTGTTCGTTTTTACTGATTGGATAAGCCAACTTCCGCTTGCCCCAATTATCAGTTTTAGTAACTTTACCGCCGTTATCGGTAAAGATTTTTTCCACCCGCTTACTGGCCTTTTCCAGATCAATTTCTAAATCTGGATGGTACAGAATGGCGATCTCGTATTGGTTCAAGATATAACCTCCTTTGGCTAAAGCCTGTGCGTACTATGACCACAAGCCGAGTAATGATGTCTTAAATTATAACTTATCTACCCCTGTTGGTCAAGACCAACTTACCGGAAGCGTATTATTAAACATCCGATTAGTTAATTATCTTGATCAATTAGTTCATCTGTTTCAGGTATCGAATTGCTGTTATCGCCAAATACTGAGTCCAAGCTGCCGACTAATACTTCACGAGGCCTCGAGCCGTCGGCTGGGCCAACAATGCCCTGTTCTTCCATAGCTTCGATCAAACGGGCAGCGCGGCCATAGCCGATACGTAACCGGCGTTGCAACAAACTCGTACTAGCCTTATGGCCTTCGATGACACATCGAACAGCATCTTTAAACATATCGTCGTCGGCGTCGTTGGCCCCGTAGTCTGCTACAATGCTGCCCTTGCCGTTAAGCATCACCGGCTGGCTAACAACCTCTTCGTTATATTGAGGCGGCCGTTGCATCCGGATAAAATCGGTCACCCGAGCCGTCTCGTCTTCACCAATAAAGGCACCCTGAACACGCTTAGGCCGTGACATTTCGGCGGTTAACAGTAACATGTCGCCCTGACCGAGCAATTTTTCGGCACCAATTTGATCAATAATGGTCCGCGAATCGACTTGCGAAGCGGTCGTAAACGCCACCCGCGCTGGAAAGTTAGCTTTAATTAAACCAGTTATAACATCGACGCTTGGTCGCTGAGTAGCCAAAACTAAGTGAATACCCACCGCTCTAGCCTTCTGGGCAATGCGAACAATCAACGATTCCACGTCACGCGAAGCCAGCATCATCAAATCGGCCAACTCGTCAATCACAATCACGATGTAGGGCATACCCTCTTCTTTTTTAATCGCATTGTACTCACCGATATTGCGCTTACCGACCTCAACTAAAGCCCGGTAGCGCCGTTCCATCTCGACCGTTGCCCACTTCAAGGCGCTAATACACTTCTCTGGTTCGGTAATAACCGGCGCCAAAAGGTGCGGGATATCGTCGTAAGGCTTGAGTTCAACTTGTTTTGGGTCGACTAAAATCAACTTTAAGTCTGACGGAGAATTACGATACAACAGACTGGTCAGAATGGTATTAATCATAACTGATTTACCAGAGCCGGTTTGGCCAGCTACTAGTATGTGCGGCATAGTATCAAGATTAGCCACCACCGGAACCCCAGCAATATCTTTGCCGATAGCTATACCCAGCGGACTGGATAGGGTCTGCCACTCGTGCGATAGAAAGATTGAACCCAAGCGCACCGTAGCCGATTTCAAATTCGGGACTTCGACGCCAACAGCTCGCTTGCCAGGAATGGGCGCTTCAATCCGAATTGATTGAGCGGCCAGATCCAGCGCTAGGTTATTGTCCAACGCCGTGATTCGTCCCAGTTTGATACCGGACGGTGGTTTTAAGGTGTACTGCGTCAACCTTGGCCCGACATTGGCCCCTTCCATCTCGACCTCAATATTAAAATTCGATAAGGTGTCACGGATAATGGCCGCGTTGGCACTGACGTTACCAGCGTCGGCTTTATCTTGGGCTTCACTCAGTAGGTTAACACCTGGGTAGCGCCAATCTGGATCACTGGTCGTGGTCAGTGCTTCCTGCTGCAAATTGGGCAATAGCCGCTGGGTGGTATCTTTGAGATTAGCCGCCCGCATCGCTTCATGATGAACAATCGGCACACCCTCATTTAATTTGAAGCCGCCGTTTTCAGCCCTGGCTTTAAGCGCCGCCAAATCGTCGGCTTCGCCCTCACCCTTTTGGCGTCGGAAAAAACTGAATAAACGAGCCAGGACTTTTGGTGAAATACCAAACGCAAAAAAGATAGCTAGGATAGTTAGAACAAAGTACAGCAGAACAGCCGGCACTTTATCGAGCACACTCAGCACGCCAGCGCCGAGAATTTTACCAATTACCCCACCATGCCCGCCTTGCCAAATACCTACACTGTTTTTACTAACAAAGCTAACGTACAACCAGGCCGCTGAAAACAATAGTATACAGGCCATGCCGCCAAATTTGGCCGCCGATACACGGTGATCTTCACTCCTCAGTTTGACGACGCCCCAATAAACTAGCGCCAACGGCACCAGGTAAGCCGCCCAGCCGAAGACAACATAGGCCGCATGGAACAAGTCAACCGGTAACGGTCCACCCGTACCAAAGCCACCTAGAAAGAAGAACAGTGCTAACAGACAAAGTAAAGCGGCGACCGCAAAAGCCCAAAACGGCGACCTTTCACTGGATTCTTTGAGCGCCGACTGCTTTTTCTTAGTTCGTCCTTTATGTTTTGTGGCCATAACTGCCTCGATTATACCCTTGTTACTTCTTACGGTCTAGGTTGCCGACAGTGCGGTGCTGTGGGCAATGACAAGCTGAACATATATTGCGTATTATAGCAAAAATTACATCACTTGTCAAAAAGCTTATGGCAGTGCAGCTAGCCTAGCCAGGCTGAGCAAATTTACTCAGTCGACTCTTGGGTCTTGGGTCAGTAAACGGGCTCGCATCTCACTGAAGCGTCGTTCCTGCTCAGCCACGATCTCCTCGCCTGTTTTGGGATTGCCATTAGCCAATACTGGACTGATCTCGCCTTTGGCGGCGGCACCAATCACATTAACTACTGGGATGACAATTGGGCTGCGCTGAGTCTGGTCAAACAGATAATGCGTAACGTGGTCCTTGAGCTCGGCTTTGAAGCGGTCGAGATCAACTCGCTTGAAGCGTTGCTGGGTGGCTCTACGGAGTTCAATTCTAAGACCGTTCATGATTTCCTCATTGTCGCGCATGTAAATGAAGCCGCGGCTAATGATGTCTGGGCTGGTCAAAAGATTGCCGGACTTTTTGTCGACCGTTAGAACAACCGCCACTAAGCCTTCTTCGCTTAGCAGCACACGGTCTTTGACAACCACGTTGGAGACGATAGCGCCGGTTTCATCAACCAGAATCGTACCATGCGGCACTTCACCGATTATTTCCATTTTGTCCGGTGTTAAAGCCACCACTTGGCCGTTGTCGACATTCAGACAATTGGCCCGTGGCACACCTCGTCTGACAGCTTCTTCAATGTGATATTTTTTGGAACGAAAAGCCCCGTAAATCGGCAAGAAAAACTTTGGTTTAATCAGTTCAATCATGTCACCGTACTCTTCGAGACTGGCGTGTCCGGACACGTGCAGCGGACCACACTCATCAAGTTCATGGGTCGTGTGACGAAAGACGTGAACGCCCTTTTTCATCAGTTCGTCGACCATATCGCCGATCAACCGATCGTTACCGCTTTCCGGAATAGGAGTACTCGACAAGATGACTGAGTCTTGCTCTTTGAGCTTGATGTATTTGTGGTCGCCCGAGGACATGCGCTGTAAGGCCGAACTCGGTTCGCCCTGGGAACCGGTACAGACTACCACGACTTCTTCGTCGCGCATATTGGGAACATTGGCAATTGGCACAAAGGTACCTTTGGGTATGCGAATCATGCCGAGCTTAACAGCCACTTCAAGGGTACTCATCATACTCCGGCCATCCATGGCAATTTTACGGCCATGGTGAGTAGCGGCATTAACAATCATTTGAATTCGGTTAATGTTAGTCGAAAAGACGGCAATAAAAACACGTCCTGGCGACCGGCTAATCAAGTCAATAAAGGTTGGCTCAATCGTGCTCTCCGATGGTGTCCGGCCAGGTCTTTCACAGGTCGTGCTATCCGACATTAGTAGCAACACGCCTTCCTGACCAATCTGTTTGAGACGATCGGTATCGCTGCGTTCGTGATCCAATGGATTCGGGTCAAGTCGAAAGTCACCGGTATTGATGATTCGGCCGACCGGTGTATCGATAATGATTGAGGTACTCCCCGGTATGGAATGCGTAATCCGGACCAGCTCCACAAAGAATGGTCCAATCTTGAGTTTCTCGTGTGTTTCCTCATTCATAATTACCGTTTGCAATTTAAAATCTTGCGGCAGCGGCATGCTAACCCCTTCGAAAATTTTTTCAATCATGCCAATCGTAAAGCGGGAACCGTAAATCGGCGCCGGAAAACGAGGTACAATGTGCGGCAAACCACCGATGTGGTCGAGATGACCGTGGGTGATAACATAGGCCCGCAGTTTGTGCCGGATTTGTTCTAGGTAAGTGGTGTCGGCGATGCCATAATTGATACCCGGCAGGTCGACACTCAAGTCGTTGCCGCAATCGGTGATAATAGCATCGTTCAGGTATTCGATCAGAATCATGTTTTTTGAGCCACCGTCATCCATGCCGCCTAGACCAATAATATGTAGTCTCGGCTGGTCATCGATGAAGTTAGCCCGACGCTGTTCCTCGGGCGGCTGCGCAGAGGCGGCCGTGTATTGATCGGCAATGCGCTGAGCATCCATTTGGGAACGTTTCTGGGCCCGAACGGCCTGGCCCCGCGAGGTATTCAACCTCTGGCCGGTCGGTGGTCGCTGATTGCGTGATGCCTCCGACGGCGCGTGGTTACGGTTGTGCCGTAACGGTTGGTTTTGGTTATTGTTGTTAGGGTTCATTATTTCTCCTTAGTGAATATTCATATTAAAAATGTTATGCGGCACTGGCAATCTGCTTAAGAACCTGCGGGATCTTAGCAAAATCATCGATCAGTGTCTGACGTAAAGCACCGTTATAAAGGGCTGCTGCCGGATGAAAGAGCGGCAGTATGACCACCGGCAGACTACTGGCTTTCGGGTCCGCGGCTTTTGATTTAGCGGAAGTTCTGGGCTCAACCAAAGCACTTGTACCAATCCGTATTCGTTTGGGTTGACCGTGGCACTGGCTGATTCGCAATTCCGGTAAAAAACAACTCAGGCTGTGGTTGCCCAAAGCCACCACAATTTTGGGTCGAATAATATCTATCTGAGCCTGTAGATAGGGCATAAAAACTCGTTTTTCTTCGGGTAGCGGGTCACGGTTGTCGGGTGGTCGATACTTAACAATGTTGGTGATATAGACGTCTTCCCGCTTCAGATTAATCATGGCCAGCATTTCATCCAAGAAATGTCCGGCGGCGCCGACAAACGGTTTGCCCTGTTCGTCTTCGTTTTTGCCGGGTGCCTCACCGACAAACATAATAGCTGAGTCAGGATCGCCGACACCAAACACCAACTGGGTGGCCGTTTTGGCCAGCTCAGGGCAGACTTGATCTTTCAGAATTTTGGCTTGGAGATGATCAAGCTGCTGTTGCTTTGTGGCCATGAATTGCCTTCCAAATGAACTTTATAAAATTTCGAAAAACGCCAACCACCGCTAAGATGGCTAGAGCGTACCAGCCTAGGCCGCCTCGATCAATCGCCAGAGAAGCTAAACCATAAGCTAAGGCCAGTTCAATGACCCCGAGGACCAACAACCCCAACAGAGTCTTATGCCATTTCACGACGGGCTGCAGAAATGAGGGGTAGTTCATGCGGCTGCTCCTAGTAGGTGGTTGATTTTGTCGGTAGTGGTATCGGCAAAGCGATGTGCTTGACGGAAGTTCATCTTATTTCTTATTACTTAATTCTCGCTGAGCGGCTTTCATACTTAAGACTAAACGACCCCGATCATCGATGGCGAGCAGTTTAACAGTCACGTGATCGCCTTCCTTAACGACATCGCTCGGTTTGTTGACCCGTTCTTCTTTCATTTCGCTGACATGCACCAGGCCTTCTTTACCGGGCATAATCTCAACGAAAGCGCCGAACTCCAGGACAGTCACCACCCGGCAGTTCGAATAAATCTTACCAACCTCCGGGTCATCGGTGATGTTCTGGATAAACTGAATAGCACTATCAATTGACTTCTTGTCTGGACTGGAAATTAGCACTGTGCCATCGTCTTCAATATCAATCTCGGCACCAGTTTCGGCAATGATTTTATTAATCGTTTCGCCGCCTTTACCGATGACTTCACGAATCTTCTCTGGGTTGATGTGAATTGACTCGACACGGGGAGCGTACGGACTAAGACCGTCGCGTGACTTGGCAAGCGTCGTCAGCATGTGCTTTAAGATAAAAGCGCGGCCTTCTTTGGCTTGGAGAAGCGCCTTTTTAAGCGTACTGATTGGCAAGCCATGGACTTTCATGTCCATCTGCAAAGCAGTGATGCCTTTGGCTGTACCAGCCACCTTAAAGTCCATGTCGCCCGCAAAATCTTCGGCATCAGCTAGATCGCTCATAATGAAGGTCTTGTCGCCTTCCAAAATGAGACCCATGGCAATGCCGCTAACTGGCGCCGTGATCGGTACACCGGCGTCCATCAGGGCCAGACAGCTGGAACAAGTGGCGGCCATGCTGGTTGAGCCGTTTTGACTCATAATTTCCGTCACTGAACGAATCGTGTAAGGAAAAACGGCAACATCTGGGATGACTGGCAATAGCGCCCTCTCGGCTAAGTAGCCGTGGCCAATTTCGCGCCGGCCCGGGCTGCCCATGCGGTGAATTTCGCCGACCGTATAGCCTGGGGCATTGTAGTGGTGCAAGTAGCGGCGTTCACCGTTACGTTCCATGGTATCAATTAGTTGAGCATATGACGGTGGAGCTAAAGTGACGATGTTCAGAGCCTGGGTTAAACCTCGAGTAAAGAGACTTGAACCATGGGCTCTTGGTAAAATACCGACCTCGCTGGAGAGCGGTCGAATATCGGTCAACGCCCGCCCGTCTGGACGAGCTCCTTCTTCGACGATACCTTTTCGAACATCCTTGTAAATAGCCAGAGTAAAAGCCTCGTCGTATTGCGTTTTGACAGCCGCAAAGGCTTCGCCGAATTCAGATTCAAAATGCTCGTGCATGGTGGCTCGCAACTCTTTAATCAAATCGTTGCGTTCTGGATAAGGAGCCCGTAAGCCAACCCCCAAACGACCGGCGAGCCAAGTTTCAACGCGCTTTACAATGTCGCTGTCGGGCAATTCAAGTTCATAAGTCTGCTTAGTGACACCGACCTTTTTAACCAGTTCTTGCTGAATCTCGATAGCTGGTTGCATAGCTTTAAAGGCATACTCCAGGGCCTCGACGATTTGATCTTCGCTGACTTGTTGAGCACCAGCTTCAACCATAGTGATAGCGTGTTCTGTACCAGCCACGACAAGATCCAACGGTCCCGCCGCCAAGTCGTCGGCCGACATAAAGGCGGTTGGCTTACCGTCTTTAAGACCAACTCGAAGACCAGCCACCGGCCCATCGAAGGGAGCCCCAGTCAGCATCATAGCGGCACTCAGGGCAATCATCGCAATGACATCTGGTCGGAAAGATGGGTCATGGCTTAAGACCGTCGCCACAGCCTGAACTTCGTGTCGGTAACCTTTCGGCCAGAGTGGACGAATTGGTCGATCAATAATCCGACCGATTAAAACCGCTTCGTCAGATGGGCGACCTTCACGTTTAATAAAGCGGCTGCCACTAATCTTACCGGCCGCATAAAATCGTTCTTCATAATCAATACTAAGTGGAAAATAATCTGAACCACTGACTGGTTTTTCGCTCAGCATGACAGTGCCGAGCACGACGGTATCGCCGTAACGGGCTAAAACAGCTGATGATGTCCGGAAACCTACCCGGCCAACTTCCAACGTCAACGGACGGCCGCAAAGTTCGGCTTTGACACTAATAATATCTTTACCTAAGGGATTAATTGTCTGACCCATAAAATTATTTCTGACCTTTCTACTTCATGATAATGTTGGTTTCGTGCTTCTAAACAGGGTGCAAATATACGATTGCCCTTGTGCAAATAATAATTTGGCACAGTATATCTGTTGCTCCGTTTACAAGCACGTACGTGTTTGAAGATTTAATGTGCACAAGCTGGTGTTCTCGAAATTCGAGGAGACGGGTCTGGGCACTTGCCTAGCGGCGGATACCAAGTTTTTTAATCAAATCTAGATAAGCTTGGCTATTTCGCCCAGCAATGTATTTGAGTAAACGACGACGTTGACCGACTAGCTGTAACAAGCCACGACGAGCCGCAAAATCTTTTTTGTGAACCTTAAGATGCTCAGTCAATTCTTTAATGCGTTCGGTCTCAACGGCAACCTGAGCAGCTGATCCGCCGGTATCGGTTTTGTGGGCTTGGACACCAGCAATAGCGGCCTGTTTTTTCTCCGTTGTTATCATGTTGCGGGTATTGTATCAGATATGGTCCAAAAAGGCAAGCGAATTATACGCACAATAAAGTGTTCAACCAAGCAACTGGAGATGTCCGGCGATGCTATCCGCGCTCAAATTTTGTACAGTTAGAGCCTGTTTTAGGAAAAACCAGCCTACACTCAAGCGACATAAATCCGACATATAAGCCCCGACACCCAGCTTATGACCGATGTCGTCGACTAACGACCTGATGTAAGTACCACTGCTAACCTGACTAGTAAATTTAATCAACGGGTATTGATACGACTCGAGGGTATTGCTGTGAATTATGACCGGACGAGCTTCCAGCTCAACGGCCTGGCCAGTTCTAGCCAACTGATAGGCCCGTTGTCCGGCTACCTTGATGGCCGAAAAAGCTGGTGGGGTTTGCATTAAATGACCGCTCAGTTGCTGGAGGGTTTGGTTAATTTCGTCGAGGCCGGGCACCCGTTGGCCACCAATTTGTTTTTGACCTTCTTCATCACCAGTGGAGCTGGTTTTACCCAAGTACGCCGTCACATCATAAACTTTATCGAGCCCGCTTAGTTCAGGTGCCCGCCGCGTATAGTTCTTGCCCACCAATAAGACCAACAATCCCGTCGCCAAAGGATCGAGTGTGCCGGTGTGGCCGACTTTGACGCTCTTGGGCTTGACCCCTTCGGCCTGGGCGACTATACGCCGAACACGGTTAACGACATCAAACGATGTCCAGCCTTTTGGTTTGTCAACTAGAAGTAAGCCCTGCATGATAGCAATTGTACAAGACAGACTGGACAATTAATCGTTTAATCAGTGGCTAAGAGAAGTTGCTTGGCATAAACGGTGGTGGTACCGGTGGCGGTGGCGGCGAAGTAGCGGAGTTCGGTGGTGGAGTAGCCGGACTGATTGGCGGCATACCGCCTGGTAACGGCATATCTAGCGGTTGGCTAGGTTCACCTTCTGGTTCGACAACGGGTTTGGCTGTCAATTTACCTTCTGGATCAATCTCAACCTCACTAGAATGAGGGCTTTCAGTAGCTGAGGCAGCGGAGTTGTCGGTTGATGAATGAAGTTCGTCGCCTAACGGGTTAGCATTCAGCGAAGTTAATGGCTGAATTGGTTGGGGACCGCTTTTCAGTGCTTCCAGTACGTCATTGCGCGCTGACACCAGATCCGAACCAGCGGGTGGCTGCAAATGTGGACTGTGCACTTCTTGTTCAAGCTCGGCTAGAGTTTCTTGGTCTGACTCATTGGGTGGATTACTAGCAGGAGAAGAAGCTACAGGTGGCGATGGAACAGTATTTGTCGGGGTGTCATGATCAAGCAGCGGCGCCGGGGCCCCAGTGGGTGGTACATCAAACGGATTCAAAGTACTCGGTTCGGTGGGTGGATTGGCTGGCGCTGGCGTGTTATCTGGCAATGCTGGTTCATCGACCAAATAGGCTCGGCCAGCAGTTGCGAGTTCATCCTCTTTGTCTTTTTCGACATATTCGTCAGCAAACTGATTTTCGCCCTGATAGGTTCCGCGAACACCGGTTATGCCCGGTTCAGGTAGTGGTAACATGTCCCGATTCGGTAATGGTCCGGCGGCTGCATCGTTGCTAACTGGCGGTGTCGCTGTGGGCTGGCTAGGCGGTAAATTGTTTTCGGCCGTGACGTCAGCTTGGCGATGGTCAATATCTAGCGTTCCATCGTCTGGTTTTGGCAGTTCTGTTCCGGTGCCTTGAGCATTAGGCTGGTCACTGGCGCCCGGGCCAGAACCTGATCGATCTCTTATTGGATGGGCATCTTCCAACTCATTAGCCACTAGTTGCTGATTAGCTCCGGCAGCCATTAGATCTCCGGCTAGAGCCATGGTCTTCGGGTTTGTTTTATCATTGCTGAAACGGTCCGTCTCGGCCACGATACCAGTCAAGAGAGCGGTGGCAATTTGTTCGTCAAATACGTTTTTATCAAGATCCTTGACTAGTTTGGTAGCCATTTCGGAGATTGAGCTAGCAGTCGTATCCTGCCAATTAATCGTCCCTAAACTACCATTGGGCGTGTTGTTAATGCTCATGACAGTCGCGTCATGCAAGATCCGTCCGTGCTCGGTAATGGCTTGGTCAAGTTCCTGTTGTTCGTGAGCACCTAGGGCAATCACGGCATCAACATTAAAATCGCCCTCACTGAACTCTAAGTCAGTCTGGCTTAGGCTAGTTTTATAGGGCGTGATAAAAATTCGAACGACCTTGTCTTCAACCTTATAGCGTAATTTATCGGCTTTAGCCTTATCCAGGGCAATGATAAAATCCCGCAGACTATCGGGTGTTTGCTCTAGTGTTTCTTCGGGTTTCAAAAACTCAATTGTGCTGGGTACTTCACCACTAAAAACAGCCGCCACATGCTTATCCATTTTGTCGAGTCCAAGAGTCAGACCGATACAGGCGCTCAGTAAATCAACGGTCGGATTGTTGCGGACCGTAACTAAAACATTACGGGCTTGTTTAAGATGTTCGACAACTTGCTGTTCTGCGCTGTCCATACATATTTATTTTAACCTTTAGCGTGAGCTTACCACAAACACTTATGTTTGTCTATCTAACAATCGGGGTCATTATTGGCTGGTATTAACGACGGCCGATACCTTTACAAAGCTGGTGTATATCTGTTATAGTCGGTTGGCAATTTGATAAGACTTTAAGCAAGGAACAACATGCCCATCATCCAGTCCGCGAAGAAACGTGTTCGCACTGCCCGCAAGGCTACTATTCGCAATAGCAAAACCAAGCGTACTCTCAGAAGTTCGCTCAAACTTTTTACCAAAAAAATTACTCCAGCTTCACACAGCAATGCGCAGAGTGCAATTGATACAGCCATTAAAAAGGGCCTGATGTCCAAGAACAAAGCGGCTCGCATGAAGCGACAATTATCCGTCAAAGCCAAAGCGGCTGGCGTTAAACCAACTGCTGCTGCCAAAACAGCCGTCAAACCGGTTGCAAAAAAGGTCTCAACCGCCAAGAAACCAACCGTTAAGAAACCGACCACCAAAAAACCTGCTGTCAAAAAGATGCCAGCTAAGAAAAAAGTCTAACTTTTTAAACGGTTATTTTCATTAAAAAAAGCTGAAGTGCTTCGTCAAGGTCGATGCTCTCGCGTTTGGAACGAACGTCGAGTGTTAGTAGGTCTGATATAAGCCGTTTAAGATGCTCAAAAGTAATGCGGCTGGCGACCGTTTGAGCCTTCTGAATAACATACGGGTTGAGTTTTGTTTCCTTGGCAATACTGTCAACTGAACGGCTGGCAGCCGTTTTGATCAAGGCTAGGCTGCGTAGCTGCCAAGTCAGCATGGCAATAATATTGGCTGGCTCCACCTTCTGTTGACGTTGCTCGTTATAGAGTGTTAACGAACGCTTTAGATTACCCGAAAAAGCTGCATCAAGCAGCTCAAAGATCGTACTTTGCGGGGCCTGTTCGGTTAATAGATCAATCGTTGTCCTGGTCACAGTCGGATCGTAAAGTAACAGTTTCTCCAGCTCGTTATCTAACAGCTGCTGATCAAGTCCGACACGCTCGACTAAATATCGGGCATCACTAATGTTTAAGTGCCCTCCCCTCGCTTGAGCTGACTCAGCCAGCCACTGGGCCAGACCGTTTTCGTCAAGTTCGCTAAAATCACGCAGCTGCGTGACCTTTTTTAGGAATTTGTAATAACTCAAGCGCTTATCAAGTTTCGGTTCAACCAAAACTGCCTCGGTCGTTTCGGGAAGTTCGGTTAGCAATTTCTCGGCTTGCTCAACAAATTGTTTATTGGCGCTGGCATTATGCAATATGACCATTTTTTTGCTGGCCAAAAACGGCGTGCTCTGCAGACTTTCTCGCAACCGATCAAAAGTGGCTTCTTCACCATCAAGCCGCTCAACGGCTATTTCGCCCTGCTCACGGATAAACTCGGCCGTTAGACTAGCCAGAGCAGCCTGGAGCACAAATTTATTGCTTCCCGTTAACGTCACAACCATCGGCTTTATTATAACTGTTAACTGACTATTCTTGGTATGTGGAGTCGCTGGCAATGAGGACACAAGTGCGTCCCCCGACCGGCTACTCGAATTTTAACTATCGTGGTTCCGCAACGAGGACAAGTTTGTCCCTCCCGGCGAAAGACCTTGGCAAAACTTAAGTAGCTACCTTTTCGGCCTTCGGCATCAACATAATTCCTGTCGGTTGAACCACCCTGTTGAAGGCTCAACCGCAGTACGCTAACGAGCGCATCATGAAGAGCTTTTATCTGGGGAGTCGAAAGTTGTTGAACCCGCGTCTGAGGATGGATTTTAGCCCCCCAAAGTGACTCGTCAGCGTAAATATTACCGACACCGGCGATAACCGTTTGATCAAGTAAAGCCGCCTTAATATTCGTCTTCAGTCGGCGGTGCAGCCGATCCTTTAAGACCTGCCAAGTAAACTGCGATTCCAGCGGTTCTGGGCCGAGTTTTTGAATAAAAGCCATCCCGGGCACTTCTGCCGTTGGCAGCAGTCGTATCCAACCAAACTTACGTTGATCGTTAAAAAATAGCCGGCTGCCGTCGGCGAATTCCAGCGTTACTCGAGTCGACTTATCCGGTAATTGACCGACTAACGAATCATTGGGATGCCCGGCACCAAAACGTACATTAGTGCTTTGAAAGACCAATTGTCCGGTCATTTTCAAGTGAATAACCAGCGTATGTTGGTTGGAAAGCTCAATCATTAAAACTTTTGCTCGACGATTAACTTTGCTAACGGCAGCACCGGTCAAAAACTGCTTGACGTCAGCTGCGCTACCGGAAAAACTTTTGGGATTTTGACAGGTCACGCTTTTCACAATTAACCCAGGCAACAAACGGTCAAGCCCGGAACGTACAGTTTCCACCTCTGGTAATTCTGGCATATAAGATCATTATACTTGCTACAATGGGATCATGACTGATTCATTGTTCGATATTCTCAGCCAAAAAGATTTTAGCGAACCGGCCGAAATTGCAGCCATTAAACGTTACGTCAAGGAAAATTTTCAAGCAGCTGTCGAAGTGAAGAGCTATGAACGAGATATCATCGTTACCACCCCCAGCGCAGCCCTAACTAATACTTTGCGTTTTCACTTAAAACAGCTCAAACAAGTCGCCCAGACAGATAAACGGATTGCATTAAGAACCAGATAATGTAACTAAAGCGGTATATTAGCTGTCAGATCAGCATAATCGGGAATCTGAGCCTCAAAAAGCTGGTGAATGACCGAGATGTTGCCCTCAAAGGTACCCGTGCCACAAGTTGTGTTCCAATAGCGTTCCAAGTCACTGCCCTGACCGTTGATGACCTCGTAAATATAGCGGTCGCCAAGCGCACAATGACCCTGCTCATCGGCTAAGCTGGAGCTGTTATTGCCATCAGTAAAACCATTGAGCATAAGTGAGCGCAAAAATACCCCGTAGGCTGTGGTATTCATGGGATAGGATTGGGTATTGATAACTTGCTGGCCGTAGCCCTGAGTAATGGTCAGTGAAGCCTGGATGTTACCAACATTAATGATGATGTCGTAGTGATTTGAAGCTGCCGTAACCGGTGAGTCAATCGTCATTTGGACAGTTGTATCGGTATTGGCATAGCCATCAATATTGAGCACTTTTTGGGGTGAACTAGTCAGGCCCTTAATGATAAGGACAATTAAGACGATGATTAAACCAACGGCCAATAAAAATCCGATAATATAGCGAACCATAAGCTGACACTCTCAAATTTCAGTATTATGATACCATAATATTCAATTTTAGCAACTATTT
>CAZLLA010000005.1:0-38207 GCA_964560315.1 uncultured Candidatus Saccharibacteria bacterium | reverse complement strand
GATGAATAACAGGGATAAAACTAGCTAAAAACCAACACGAAATTTCCGGTTAGTCTAATAAAAAGTGGTTTTTGTAGACTACTTAATACCCAGATGATACTTAATGCGGTCAATTACGTCGGCAATAACAACCTGAGACTTCACCAAATAATCATCAACTCCTAATGAGTCGGCTCGTTCCTTGTCACTATCTTGGCTCAAGGCTGTTAGCATAATGATTTTCAAATTTGCCGTTTCGGGTGTATTACGGAGGATATCGAGTACGTCAAAACCGCTAACTTTTGGCATCATAATGTCTAGCAAAACCAAATCAGGACGGTAGTTCAGGGCTGCTGCTAGGGCATCTTCGCCGTTAGCAACTCGACGAACGTCAAAACCTTCACCCTGCAACCTAGTTTGGTAGACGTTAGCTATGGCATCGTCATCTTCGACCAGTAGAATTCTTTTGGGGTGACTTCCGGGCACGACTGTATTAGGTTGTTCCATATTGCTTAAGCTACCTCATTTCCCTCTTTTTTGCAACTAGATCACAAGCGTGGATAAATCCCTTGAACATGGGGTGGGGCCGATTTGGTCGTGATTTAAATTCTGGATGAAATTGGCTAGCCAAGAAGTATGGATGATCAACAGCCTCAATGACTTCGACGAGATTAGTCTTAGGATTGTAACCAACCGCCTTTATCCCCCATGATTTATAATCACCGACATACTTAGAATTACATTCATAACGATGACGGTGCCGCTCAACAATCTTGATGGTTTGGTAAGTTGTAGCTGCTAGGCTATTTGGTTCAAGCCGGCAATCATAATCACCAAGTCGCATGGTGCCACCGGTGTTCTCTTTGCCTTTTTGATCTTCCATGGTAGCAATTACAGGATATGGCGTCTCGGGATCGACTTCAGTCGTGTTGGCTTTATCTAAACCACTCCGACGAGCTGCCGCTATAACGGCCATGTGCAACCCATAACACAAACCTAGATAGGGTAACTTATGATCAAGCGCGAACCAGGCGGCCCGAATTTTACCCTCAACTCCCCTGCTACCAAATCCACCGGGGACGACAATTCCGTCGACTGCTGAAAATATCTCAGCAACTTCGTCGTTACCCATGGTCTCCAGTTTCACGGCATCAACCCAACAAATTTCAACTCCAACATCATTGGCCCAGCCAGCAGCTTTTATAGCCTCAAAAACACATATGTAGGTGTCGGCATTATCAAGATACTTAGCCACAACACCGATTTTAACTACTCGGTCATACTGTTTTGTCGCCAAAGCTACCATCTTGCGCCAAGAAGTTAGATTTGGTTTGCGCGCCCCAAGGCCAAGACGGCTGAGAATAACTTTACTGACCCCTTCTGCCTCTAGCGTCAAAGGCACCTCATAAATCGTTGGTGCATTTGGCAGCAATGCAATGGCATTTTCCGGAACGCCACAGAATAAACTAAGCTTGTGTACAACCGCTCCCGAAGCTGACTTTTCGCTGCGAGCGATGAGAACGTCCGGTGCTATCCCCAGAGCACGAAGTTCACGAACAGAATTCTGCGCCGGTTTAGTCTTCGTCTCCTGACTAGCTCCCAAAAACGGCAGGTAGACGACGTGCACATAAAGGCAGTTTTCAAGACCAACCCGTAAGCCAAACTCACGAATTGCCTCAATAAAGGACAGGCTTTCGTAGTCCCCAACGGTACCACCGATTTCAACAATATGCACGTCAAAGCCCTGGCCAGCCTCACTAATGTATTGCTGAATAGCACTCGTAACGTGCGGAATAATCTGTACAGACTTACCGTCAAATTTGCCAGTTCTTTCGGCTTGAATCACCCCCAACAAGACTCGACCGCTCATTAATGAACTTTTTTGGGTCAACTCTTCATCTATAAATCGCTCATAATGACCAAGGTCTAAGTCCGTCTCGGCGCCGTCCTTTGTAACAAAACACTCGCCGTGCTCACGTGGATTCAAAAGGCCAGCATCGACATTAAGATAAGGATCACATTTCTGAAGATTAACCTTCAGGCCACAAGCTTTGAGAAGATTGCCAATAGAGGAGGCCGTAATACCCTTTCCCAGCCCGGAAAGTACACCCCCGGTAACAAAAATATATTTGGTTGGCTTGGCCACCTAAAACACCTCTCGTATTCGTCCTTAATGCTACCTCATGCACTCCTGCTTGGCAAGCATTTAATGGATCAAGAGATAGGCTTCGGCGGCTGCAAGTTGAGTATCGCTACTCGTACCTACGTTAGCATCGTTCATATTAACAACTTGATCGGGCGTAATACCTTTATGGTTAATGTTTTGGCCGTTCGGTCGATACCAGCTTGCGACCGTTACTTTAAGTTCGCTGCCGTTAGAGAGATTTATGAGTTGCTGGACAACACCTTTACCAAAACTTTTAATGCCTATTAACCAAGCTGCCCCGTTGTCATGAAGTGCCCCGGCAGTAATTTCGCTAGCCGAAGCCGAACCGTCATTGATGAGTACGACGGTCGGAATGCCATTTAGAATATCGCCTCCCGTCGCGTTATAAACTACATTACCAATAGTGCCTTTCTCTTGTACTACCATGTCATTGGTTGGCAACCAGAGACTAGAAACGGATACGGCAGCGCTGAGCAAGCCACCGGGATTCCCACGCAAATCTAATATGATGCCTTTGACATTGGCCTGCTTAAATTGTTCTGCAGCCTTAGCTGCTAGAGTAGCCGTGTCATCAGAGAACGAACTAATTTGAATATAGCCAACGTTATTGGATAATATCTTAGAAGTCACGCTTGGCAATTGGATGTTCTGACGGGTAATGGTAACCGTCAAGGTTTGGGTCTGATCTCTTAAGATCCCAAGTGTCACCTTAGTGTTCTGTGGCCCACGGATGTCATCAGCCGCTACATCGAGAGACATATTGCTCGTACTTTGACCATTAATACTAGTTATAACGTCTTGCGGTTTAAGGCCTGCGGCTTGAGCCGGGAAGCCGTTGATTGGAGAAATAACAATTAAATTGTCATTGCTGTCCTCGCCCAGCTCAACACCAATGCCTGAGAAGGAATTATTGAGTTCATCATTGAAAGCTTCAGCTTCAGAAGGCGAAAAATACTCTGTGTAGGGATCTCCAGTTGCCTCTGCCAAACCTTCCTTGATCCCATTCAATAATTGAGTCGCGGTCAATTTACCATTGTAGTTTTGCTTAAGAGCATTGTAGACTTGATTCACAGTAGAGTAATTAAGCTGGTTGGGTAAGCTTTGATTGTCACTTTTTACAGATGACAGAAAACTAAGTTGAAGGTTGCCATTGCCCACTTCTAAACCAACAATAAACACCGCAACCACCACAAGCACCGTGCCGCCCATTAACGTCCACTTATTTAACTTGAGTTTTTTGATATTCTTCGGTAGCTTCAATCCGTTTTGTGTCCCTTCTACGTTCAACACCATAACCAGAACAACCGTCACCGGTTATGCTTATATATTGTCCCTAATTATAACCTACTAGCTGCAATTCAACTGAACTATTTCGGAGAATCCCAAAGCTTAGCTGTACTGCAGTAACTATTGGTGAATGTAATAAAGAGTGCTCGCTGGCCATAAGTCATACATAAAATCACCCTGCTCGTCTTCGTTCATGCTCATAACAAGGACGTCCCCTGCAGGTACTGCTGTACCTGCAGCATTAGAGCTATAAGGGAGTGAGCCGTCATAGGTAGTACCAGATAATGCCAGCACAATCATTACATGCCCAAACGGACTATAGTGGGGAGCGGAATCTTCTGGCTCAACTCCTATCGCACCCACCTGAGGAGTCTGATCGACCGGCTGGCTTGCAGTGTACCACCATTGACCAGCGTTGCCGCTGACACTTAAAGAATTACCTTCTACAGTAGTAAAATACCAGTATGCAAAGGACGTACATTCACGGTTGTCACCCGTCCCACCATCTCCTGGTAGGGTCGCTATGGTGTCCTGGGAGGTGTCACACCACGTTGCAGGATAGCCGCCGTTACCTTCATCTATGCTTGGAGGATTACATGTACCGGCAGCCGCAGCAACGTTAGGACTTGGGTTTACATGTATTGCAGTTGCATATTCCGCGTTAATTGCAGCCTGCTCTGCTTCCAGCTTTGAGATCTGTGATTGATTGTTCTGTATTTGCTGATTATACGTCGCTTGCTGACTTTGATTCATAGCTAAAAGTTGAGATTGTTGGGATTCTTCGTTGTTGAGCTGACCCTGTTGAGCTTGTTCAGTATTAATGATTTGCTGAACCTGAACCTGCTGTACTTCGAGCTGACTTTCGAGGTTAGTTATTTCCGTAAGTTCACTTTGAATTTTATCCTGAACTGCGTTACGGTAAGTTTCGGCATTTACAAAATCACTTAAGCTCTTGCTTGTAGCTAACATTTCAACGGTTGTCATTTGACCATTTACATACATGGCCTCAATATCATCACCGAGCACCTGTTTGTCTTGAGCCAACTGAGCCTGATCAGCTAGAATCAATTGTTGAATTTCGGATTGTTTTGTTTGATTAGCTGCTATAGCTGACCGTATACCGTAAATCTGCTGCTGCAAAACATTAACTGCATCTTGATAACTAGTGGCTTGAAGCTGTAGGGCGCTTTCAGAGTTTTGATCCTGAGCATTTTGGGCATTTAGATTATCTATTTGTTGCTGATAACTATCAGCACGAACGATGGCCACAAAGCTGCCACCAGATATCAGTAGCACTGCCGCAGCCAACACGGTACGGTTTCTAAGTCTATCTACCAAGGGCAGCAGGTGCCATTTTCGCTTTTTCATTTTGGTTTTATTTAAACCCATTGATAGGCTATCATATCTGAACATAATTGTAAACTTACCCCCACCTGTTTAATTCGTAATATTTGTGGGTTTTAGTTTTAATATTTTAAAAAATTTTACTTCGATTTAAATCTCAGATACCGTCTAGTCGCAATCATAGATGAGACGGCTCCTATTACTATACCCAGTGTCAGCTGAAGAGTCAAAAGTAGTAGGAAGTTGCTGTAAAAGTAATTGTGAGCATAATTAATGTCAAGCAATCCAAAGCTGCTCGCCTGTAGGGCAGACGAAGCGACAACAAATAAGAGATCTATAAGAGCGACAGATATCAGAGCTGACAGCAAACCATAGATAATGCTCTCAACAATAAACGGTCCCCGAATGTAAGATGTACTCGCACCGAGCAGACGCATAATTTGAATTTCGTCACGTCGGTTAAAAATTGCCATTTGGATTGTGTTAAAGATTATTAAAACTGACACTAAAGCAAAAACTATCACTGCCGCAAAACCAACTTGCTCCAAGATGTTAGTAGCATGCGCAATTTGGTCGATAGCTGCCTTACGATCACCTGAATACGAAGTTCCAGCCTGTGGATCCTCCAGTTGAATCGTTGAAGATAGGCCTAGAACTTTTTGGATTTGATCTATATGCGAGGGGTTCACTAGATTGATTTGAACTGAAGCTGGCAATGGATTGCCTGTTTCGTTGATAGCCGCCAGCAGACTTTTGTTGCCCGAATTCTCTGCTTCGTACTCAGCTAGCGCCTGAGATTTAGAAACATAATTAACGCTCTTAACTTCTGGCAGGTTCTTAAGTTCATCTATCAGATTATTGCTTTGCGCAGTTGTCACTGAATCCCTCAAGTAGATCGATATATTAATCTTGGAGGAAATTTGTGCAATGGTGTGATTCATTGTTGCACTAGTAACTACAGAGAACAGAATGATCGTAAGTGTCACTACCATTACGGTGACCGCGGCAACAGCCAAGCTAGCATTCCTAAGAAAATTTGTAACGCCAGTCCAAACAATACGTTTAAACGTTATGGCTTTTCTTTTCATAAGTATCTACTTATTCCTCATACCCAGCATTGGCACGGTCACTTACAACTTTGCCGTGCTTTATAGTCACAACTCGACGCTTAAGTTTATTTACAACTTCCTGATTGTGTGTTGTCAGCAGGACTGTCGTACCGTAGCGGTTGATTTTTTCTAAAACTCTTATGATATCCCAGGCATATTTCGGGTCAAGATTTCCGGTTGGTTCATCGGCAATCAGAATCTTGGGTTGTCGAGCAATTGCCCGAGCTATCGCTACCCGTTGACGTTCGCCACCTGATAGCTCGATAGGCATCTGCTTCTCTTTGCCTTTTAGGTTAACAATCTCTAAAACTCTGGGGACAGTGTGTTGAATCTCACGTCGGCCCATACCGACTATTTCTAAAGCGTAAGCAACATTCTCAAACACATTTTTACGAGGTAATAGTTTAAAGTCCTGGTATACTACACCTATTTTTCGACGCAATAACGGAATATCTTTATCTTTTAATTTGTCATAATCGACACCACCAACAATAATCTTGCCGCTTGTTGGTCGTTCTTCGCGGGTCAGCAAACGCATTAACGTCGTCTTGCCTGCACCACTCTGACCGACAACAATGACAAACTCGTTTGGCTCAACATGCAGACTAATTCGATCTAGAGCTGCACCCAAATCCTTATTATAGGTTTTCGTAACCCTATCTAGGAGAATCATTACTGCTGATTATACAGATAAACACTAGCGGCGTCTACGCGTCAACACCGACAGCCTCGGAAACATTACTAAAGCCGTCTTTGTGGAGTAAGTCCACCAGCCCACGGTTTATTTGTCCGATCAGTTGAGGACCTTCAAAAATTAAGCCAGTTACGAGCTCCACTAAATTAGCTCCATATCTGATTTTCGCATAAGCATCTTCGGCGCTAAAAATACCGCCAACACCGATGATAACAAATCGCCGGTTGTACTTGCGATAGGTCAGACGAATGAGCTTATTGCTCAACGCCCAAGTCGGCTTGCCACTTAGGTTACCCTTAATATCATCCGGCAACAGATCTTTAAGCTTGAGTTGATTTCTATCCTTGGCAAGATTGCTGATTGTCACCCCGGCTATCCGGTGACGGGCAATCACTGCGAGTAGTTTATCAAAGGCTTCCCAGTTTAAATCGCTGGGCATCTTGACGAAAACGGGCTGGACAAGCTTGATAGCATCAACTTGGGTCAGAAGACGATCTAAGCGTGTTGGTGTGGTAAAAGGCTCTCCGCCGTAAGCGTTTGGACAGGATATATTTAGGGTTATCATATCGCCAACACCAGCGGTACCGATTGCCCTAAGGCTACCTACATAATCTGCAATGGCATCCCTATCGGTAGAGGCTACAGGGGAGTTCGTTTTGGCCACAGAAATATTGAGCGGAAAATCACGAAATAGACTTCGGGGAAATCGCTCAAGTCTATTTATGATTGCCGTCACACCTTGATTAGCTAAGCCGACATTAACAACAAGCGATTTAGAGTTAGGTAGGCGATGGAACCATGGTTTGGGATTGCCGTCACAGGGTTGGTGTGTCAACGATCCCCCTTCCATAAAACCAAAACCAATAGACCGCATAATTGGCGGTAGTTCGAAATTTTTATCAAATCCAGCCGATAGACCAACCGGGTTACGAAATACTATACCGCGCAACGTCTGACCCAAAATCGATGGGTTGTCATAGGCCCAGATTTTATACAGCGTAGTCTTAGCACCAAACAGGCGCTGAAATGTTTTACCAAGCTGCAATATAAATTGGTGCGTCGAATCGGGTTTTTGTTTAAAAAATAGCGGTTTTATGACCCCTCGATAAGTTATTTTGGTTGATTTACTAATAATTGAATTCATCGTGGTTGTGTTAGCTTCCCAAGTATACACCGCCCACCCGAATAATTTCCGTGCCAGTAATCACTTCTATAAATTAAGCATAGCATCAAAATATGCGTCAATAAACGGGTCTATGTTGCCATCAAGAACGCTCTCAGGATCCGAGGTTTCATATTTTGACCGCAAGTCTTTAACCTGCTTATAGGGATGCAGAACATAGCTTCGGATTTGGTTGCCCCAAGCCGCTTGCTCGTTTGGCCCCTTGATTTCGGAAATTTTAGCAGCATGTTGCTCCAATTGTAGCTGAGCTAATCTTGATCGTAATATGGTCATGGCCGTTTCTTTGTTTTGAAGCTGTGAACGTTCATTTTGAATTGTTACAACAATGCCGGTCGGAACGTGCATGATACGAACCGCCGAATCGGTCGTATTGACACTTTGCCCACCGTGACCGCCGCTCCGAAAGACGTCTATCTTAAGATCCTTGTCATCGATAGCGACCTCATTTGGCTCGCTGATTTTAGGCATTATTTCAACTTTAGCAAACGAGGTTTGGCGTAAGTTATCAGCATTGTAGGGACTTAGGCGGACTAGCCGATGAACGCCGTTCTCTCCTTTTAGGTGGCCGTAAACATATTCCCCGCCGATCTCAATAGTCACACTTTTGAGACCAGCTTCATCACCAGGTGACTCATCGTCGGTGAGAACTCGCAGGTTATGTTTTTCGGCCCAGCGGATATACATTCTAAGCAGCATTTGCACCCAATCTTGGGCATCTGTCCCGCCAGCACCAGCGTGAATACTCAATATCGCGTCGTGGGTGTCGTACGGACCATTGAAACGTAATATTCCCCTCAAAGCTTCAAACTGTCCTTCCAAATCTGTTAGTTGTTTATTGAGTTCGGTTTTGATGCTTTTATCGCCAGTCTCCAGTAGTTCTATTGCCTCGTTAATAGCAGTTTGCAATTTTAACCACGGGGCAATAAGTGTTTCTAAACTGGCTATTTTCTTCATGGTTAATTGGGCAGCCTGGTTGTTCTGCCAGAAAGTGGGGCTCTCACTTTGATGCTTTAGTTCGGTTAACTCCTTCTGCTGTACCGAAATATTAAGCTTCAGGATAGCATCGGCCACAAGACCACTGAGTGATTGAGCGCGGGATAATCCGTCGTGCATTGGGTTTAGACCTTTGTGGTCTGCCACAACGGCTCAAGTTGTAGCCTTAGTTTGTCGACAAAAGTTCTTCCGCAGTCACCCAACACACCAATACCCCAAACATTGTCCGCCAACATGGCTCGAGTTACCTCAACAATGGTATCTTTGTCAACCGCTTTGATGCGTTCAGGCACTTGTGAGTATTCTTCAATTACACCGTCAAAGAAGTAACGGCCAGCATACCCGTTAGCCGTGTTTAGCACTGTTTGGGCACTGCGCTGAAAACGGCCCAAAGCATATTGTTTGGTTGCTTCAATATCGCTATCTGATACGTCTCCTGTCAGAACTTTACCAATCTCACTTGTGATGATGTTGAACAAAGCTGCGGCATTTTTATCCGACACTTGCGCACCAAACCACCAATTGCTGAGATTACGGGTTGGAGAAACCCCAGAGCTCATACCATATACTAACCCGCGCTCCCGAGCCGTCCCCAATATTTTTGAATATAGAGTTTCTGTCAGCATGGTATTTAGAAGATTAAGAGCATCGGCTTCGGGATCGCTTAAGCGGCGACGCATGAAAGTATCAATATAAAAGTACAGGTTTTCAACCGATTTATTATGAATATAAACCGGCTTCTTAACTGTCCTCGGTTTTTCCAGAGGTAGCTCAAATCGTTTACCTTTTGTGCGCAGTTCAACGTTGGCCAATAAACTCTCTATGGTTGACTGTCTTTTTGGTGTTAAATTTCCGGCAATTACAAAACGCATGTTAGCTGACACGTGAGTATGAAGATAATGAGCTCTGACATCTTCAACTGAGACATTGGGCATAAGAGCAATTCGTTCAGCATCAGTCTTAGCTATCAAGCCGAATTGCTTGCGCGTTGCCAGGCCAAGTTGACGAAAATGACTATTGGCTCGAGACATCATTTCTTCTCGCACGTTACCGTATTCGGCTTTAAATTCCTCTTCCAGAAAAAGCGGTTTGGTAATTGCGATTAGCATCATCCCCAGCGTGCGATCCCACTCAAAATCAGCACATTCTGCTTCATAGGTGATGTCGTAAACACTGGTTGAGGCATTATTATAGGCACCGTTTTTTTGAAATTCGGCTTGAAAATCACGGGCTCTTGGGATTAACTCGTTAGCGCCTAATAATAGATGTTCCATGAGGTGAGGAACTTCCATTTTTTTCTTGGAAACAAGATATTCACCCGCTCGAAAGTTAACTTCCATGGTCATAACAGTGGCGTCGGGGATATTAACCAAAAGGCCCTTGACGCCATTGCGTAAACTGATTTCGGAAACTGTATGCTTCATCTGTTGTCAACCTGCAGGTTATTTACGTCTTCGGGCCGTAGATTTGCGTTTACGTTCAGTCTTGCGTGCCTTTTTGCGCTTCTCGTCGACTTTTTTCCGCTGTTCAACGGACTCAGCTCGTTTAAAGTCGGCTTCTTCAAATTCAGTTTCTGCGGTGGTAATCTGATTTGTGTTTTCAACCGAGTGACGAGCGGCTCGTGTTAATTCTGTCTCGGCAGGCTGATCCAAAGCTTCAGCTGGCATTGGTATAGCATGATAGAGTGCTCGAATAATCTCATGGCGCTGGATAATTTGCATATCATCGAAAATAAGTTGACTCCTTCGTCGGTATTCAACAAGCGGATCTTGTTGTCCAACGGCCATCCAGTGGATGCCTTCTCTCAAGTGGTCCATGTTTTCCAAGTGTTGCATCCAGAGCGTATCCAAAACCTGAAGATAAACATCACGCTCAACTTTACGCATGATCTCAGGAGTAAAAGCTTGCTCACGAGTCTTGTATAGTTCGGCCGCTTCAGATTTTAGTATTTTCTCAAATTGAAGCGTATCGGTATCAAATATTCGATCAAGCGTCCGCTCATCAAATGGGAAGACTTCACGCACGATGTTGTCAAAGCCCTCGTTCGCAACTTGTGAAGAGGTTGCCAAAGCATGAACTTCTTCATCAATCATTAACTTAATCCGTTTACTGATATCCGGCTGCATTAAAACTTCTCGACGCATTGTGTAAATAGCCTTACGGTGGCGGTTCATAACATCGTCGTATTGCACAACATTCTTGCGTGTGTCAAAGTGAAAACCTTCAACTTTTTTCTGGGCACTTTCTAAACTGCGTGAAATTAACCGGTTTTCTATCGGGGTATCAGCGTCAACATTAAGTCGATCCATAATGGAAGCGACACGATCACCACCGAATATACGCATCAGATCGTCTTCAGTACTGACGAAGAACTGGGTTGTTCCGGGATCGCCCTGACGCCCACCTCGACCTCTTAACTGGTTATCGATGCGTCTGGCTTCATGTCGTTCTGAGCCCAGTACAAACAATCCACCAAGTTCTCTGACTCCGTCACCAAGCACGATGTCCGTACCGCGACCAGCGATGTTAGTCGCCAGAGTCACAGCGCCCTTTTGCCCAGCCTTAGCAATAATGCTCGCTTCACGTTCGTTATTCTTGGCATTTAGCACGGAATACGGAACTCCTGCCTTCGTGAGCATTTTACTGAGAAGTTCGTTTTTTTCGATTGATACTGTGCCGAGTAAAACTGGTTGTCCTTTTTGGTGCAACATCTGCACATCTCTTACGATAGCCCTAAATTTCCCTTGCTCGTTGCGATAAATTCGGTCTGGTCGATCAATACGTACCATTGGTTGATTAGTTGGTATTTCAACTACAGCCAGTTTATAAATTTGGTGAAATTCCTCACCCTCGGTTGAGGCAGTGCCGGTCATGCCAGATAGCTTTTCGTACAAACGAAAGTAGTTCTGGAATGAAATAGTAGCCAGTGTCATTGATTCTTCTTGAACTTTTACGTCTTCTTTAGCTTCAATTGCTTGATGTAGTCCTTCGCTATAACGCCGACCAGCCAGCAATCGTCCTGTAAATTCATCGACAATAACTACTTCACCATCTTTTGTGACAACATAGTCTTTGTCTCGCTTGAAAAGTGTATGTGCCCTTAGAGCTTGTTGTAGATGATAAATTGTGCGGATATTTTCGCTGCCATAAAGATTGTCAATATCTAAAATTTTCTGGATTTTTTCTACACCCTCGTCAGTTAGAACGACGGCTTTGCGCTTTTCATCAACTTCGTAGTGCTTCTCGTTACTAAGCTGTCGCACAACTTTAGCAAACTGAGCATAAGCCGTGCCCGTTGTAGTACTTGGAGCAGATATAATTAACGGCGTTCGTGCTTCATCAATTAGAATTGAGTCGACTTCGTCAACGATGGCATAGTGAAGATCGCGTTGGCGTAATTGATCGACTTCGCGTACCATGTTGTCGCGCAAATAATCGAAACCGAATTCGTTGTTAGTACCATAAGTAATGTCTGCTTCGTATGCTTCTCTACGGCTACAAGGCTTAAGGTGCCGGAATCGCTCGTCTTCGTGCTCAGTATTGGTGTAACTTGGGTCATATCTATAAGAATGGTCTGGCATGATAACTCCCACAGTTAGACCCAGAAAATCATAGATTTGGCCCATCCAACCAGCATCACGCTGCGCTAAATAATCATTAACCGTGACCGTGTGTACACCTTTACCGGTCAAGGCATTAAGATATAGCGGCAATGTGGCCACAAGCGTTTTTCCTTCGCCAGTCTTCATTTCCGCAACATTACCTTCGTGTAAAACGATACCGCCCATGAGTTGGACATCAAAATGGCGTTGGCCTAATGTCCGCGTTGCAGTTTCGCGGACTACAGCAAAAGCATCGGGTAAAATCGCTTCGAGTGACTCCTTTTTTAGGCGTGATCTTAGAACATCTGTCTGCTTTTTAAGCTGAGTGTCTGACATTTTTTGGTATTTTGGCGCAAGTTCGTTGATAGCCTTCACTCGTTTTTTTAAACGTTTGATGGCTTTTGCTTGTGGATCACCCAAAATTTTTTTGAATACGATATTCATTGCTAGATAAAATACTCCCTGTTCGGTTTTGGACAAGTTTCGTCCCCTATTGTACCGTTTTCTACCGAAGAATGCGAACGTTTTGTGGCAGCAGTTAACGCCTAGGAAACTTTGAAGATAAATGCCGCTGTAGGCGACCAAATATATGACGTCGCTGTTTACCGCTCATTGACTCGTTTTTGTATTTTTGGATTCGCTGCTTTAACTTAACTTTTACGATATCAACAGCGCTAATCATGTTTACGGCCGACTCGGCAATGTTGATTGTCTCGTGGGGCATATACAACGTAACTTCACAAGTTGCCTCTTGTTTCCCGTCGATTTTAGACTGGCCTAAAAGTACCTCCATGTGGGCGCTGTCACGACTATGTTTTGGTATGTAGCCGTCAATATCACCAAGCTTCTTGATAATATACTCGCGCAGTCGACGATCAATTTCCAAATGTCTACCGGTAATTTCAAATTTCTGTATCACAAGCTTTGACTCCTTAAAATATACGTTGTTTGGTGAATCGGACGCTTAGATCTCACTCTTACCACCCATATAGGGTTGTAAGACTTTGGGGACTCTAACGTTACCTTCAGCGGTTTGAAAGTTTTCAATTATGGCAATCAGCGGGCGCTCGGAAAAGGCAGTGGCATCATTGGTGTGAGCCAATTCAATGGAGCCATCTTGGCGACGAACTCTGGTTTTCATGCTACTAGCCTGAAAGTCGGTTATATAGTCGGCGGTGTGTGTTTCGCGGTACTTGTCTTGGCCCGGTAACCAGGCTTCTACGTCTACGCCCCTAGCGTTAGGAAAGCCGATATCGGCGGTGCACTTATTGAGCAGCCGATAGGGTATCTCAAGCTGCTGCATCAAGTATTCTTGTATTGCGACTAGAAAAAAGTGCTCGTTAAGAGATTCTTCCTTGGTGTCAAAACATTCCATTTCAAGTTTATTAAACTGGTGAAGCCGAAGCATCCCTTCCATATCTTTACCGTAAGTACCTGCCTCACGTCGATAAGCCGTAGTGTAACCAACGTATCTCAGTGGTAAATCTTTTTCGTCTAAAATTTCATCTAGGTACATTGGCGCTAGAGTGTGCTCAGCACTAGCGTTTAACCACAAATCTTCGTCTTCAATTTTGTAAGTTTGCTCTTCCTTATTTAGCCGGCCTGTTGCTTCATAGACATCCTTTTTGGCAACAGCAGGTGGCAATACCGGCACAAACGGCTTTGAACTAACCTTTAAATTGTTATTTAGAGCAATCGACTTTAGGATCACCTCGTTAGTTAATTGGGATAAAGCAAATTGCCACAGTGCAAATTCCATTAAGACTAAGTCACCTTTAAGATAAATAAACCTGGATCCGGCTATCTTAGCGGCCCGGTCTTTATCTATCCAGCCTTTGGCCTCTCCGATTTGCCAGTGGTTTTTAACTTCGAAATCAAATTTAGGCTTTTCGCCCCATTCCTTGGTTGTAACATTTTCGTCTTCACTAGCACCGACCGGAACATCGTCAAACGGCATATTTGGTATTTGCCGCAGAAGCCCAAAGTAACTTGCCTCAGATTCCCGGAGCTCACCTTCCAAGAGGCCAAGTTTATCCTTCAACTGTCGACCTTTTTCGAGTAGTTCCTCGGTTGGTTTCTGGCCTTTTAAGGTCTCAGTCTGCTCGTTTCTTTGCCGTCTTAATTCTTCTATTTGCGTCAAATGTGATCGACGCTGAGTATCAAGCTCCAGTAATCTTGTTACGTCAATATTGCAGCCTTTTTGTTTTGACTTTTCTTGAACAAGTTCGGGATTATCTCTTATATATTGTATGTCTAGCATAAAGTTTATTATAGCCTAACTCTTAAGCACTACCAGGTTTCTGCTTGGACTGAACCGATTGAAGAGTCAGTTCGGTACGACTTCGAGCATAAGCACAGAAGTCACAGGCACCGCCCATGGCTGCCAGACCAACAGCTGGCATATCGTTTTCTAAGCAATCTTTGATCTTCAGAAGCGTTGGCTCAATCCATGAACCGTCTCCGTAATATGGGATGATCTTTGTTCTGAACTCGATTCGATCAAAAAATCCGTCAAGATCAAGCCGGCCATTGGCGTAAACAAAATAACCAGTATCGCTCACCTTGAGGCCAACTTGGCGGAGCAACCACTGATAAATTTCCAGTTGTCGTTTATAGCTAATCTGCCAATCAGAATTAATATCGACGTCTTTTTCTTTGGCCGTCGCTTTGTAATCTACCACCATCACGTCGCCATCACCGTTGACCCAAAGATCATCGACAGCTCCAAATATTTGAAGATTGGTTGGTTTATGCAGTGCCGAAACGCCAACAAAAGTTTGTCGCCATTTGTCGAGTTGCTCATGCTGGAAAGGTATACCATCAACACCAAATTCTAGCATTATGGGGTGCGGCTTCCCTTTTAAGCGGTAGCTGTCGAATTCTTTCTTAAGTAATTCGTCAATTGCTTTATTAATCGTAAATGGCGGACCATTTGGACGCTTAATCCCTAGCCTTGCGTCTAGCCAGAAACACCTGGCGCACTGCATATACAGCTCAATTTTAGAGCGCGATATTTTATACGGTGCAGTTTGGCCAGGTTTATATGGCGCTGACCGTTTTTTCCAATTGGCCATGTCATTTACTATTCTATCATTCACCTCTTGCTTAAAAATTTTTCTATTTCTTGGCTTTTAGAATGGCTAGTGTCTCAATGTGTGGTGTTCGCGGAAAAAAATTAAAGACTTCAAAATAAGTGATGTTATATCTGACTTGTAGCCTGGCGAGATCGCGTGCTTGAGTCGCCGGATCGCAACTAAGATAAATTATTTTAGGAGGCTTAGCCTCTAAAACCCTAGCCGTAACTCGATCGCTAAGACCTGCTCGGGGTGGATCAAAAATTATCGTTTTGCCAGCCTCAATGTACGACAATGCATTCTCGCTAGAGGATTTAATAATCTGAGCATTTAAACCTGATTTTTTTACGTTAACATCGGCCATTGTGATCATTTTTGGGTCTGCTTCAATTAAATCGACTGCTTTTGGTGCTACACTCAGCCCAATAACGCCGACACCAGAATACATATCGACCACTTCCTCAGTTTGACAATGGGCTTGGATATGCTCAAGGGCCTCCGCAAACACCGGCAAATTAACTTGGAAAAATGAATCAACATCGTAACTGAACTGCTTATCCAATAACGTGTCTTCCAAGACACAGTCGCCAACTTCGTAGAGTAGTAACGATACATTCGTAGGATTATCGTCTGGTCGCAAAAAATAAACCCTTAATCCCTTAAGCTGATTCGGCAATTTAAGCTTAGGAAAAGTCGGGGATTTGACATAGAGGCTGGCTACTGTTTCGGCATTTTGTGTACACCGAATAATAATAGTGTTCAACACATCTGCTTGGACATTTATCCTGCTGAGAACATTGAGCATACTGAACGCTGCCTGATTGATGCATGGCATAGCTAGTTGGCTGCCCTCAACCACCTGTTTCATATGACTACTGCGTTGGTATGAGGCTAGGCGTAGGCCGATCCCGTCATCACAAAAGTCATATTCCATTTTGTTGCGATACCGCCATTCGTTTTCGCCATGGGTTGTACCAATTACGTCGGACAGGTTAACCTTTTGCCGTGTAAGTAATTCCAAAGTAATGTCTTTTTTATAACGGTTTTCCGACTCGAAATTCATAATTTGCCATGGGCTTGTATCTAGATAATTAGATTCCAGGGGTGTTATTCTTTCGCTTGAAGCCGAAACAATTTCCTCGGCAATTGCCTCAACATAAGTATTTTGCTGCTTAATAATCCGGGCTTTAACGACTTCCCCAGGCAAGGAGTTCCAAACAAAGGCCTTTTTCCTACCCTGAAGTTCTCCCAGGCCTTGTCCACCATATACAAGCTTGGAAATATGTACTTCTGGCAAGCAATTAGAATCAATCATTGTTTGTTAAACAACAATATTAATTCGTCTGGGCTGAACACCAATACATCCGGTTGTTGTGCCTCGAGCATGTGAACGTTACTATATCCCCAGGTCACGGCAACTGACTTTATACTTGCTTCCTGGGCGGCTTTAATGTCCTGCGGCTCATCACCAACATACCAAATTTGGTCGTTGAATAGGTCATACCGACGAATCATTTCCACGAGCTTGTGTTTTTTGCTAAATGGGTAGGCGTTACCCATCATGCCAGTAAAACAAGTTTCGATTTCGTTTCGTTGCAAAAAATCACGTACATTAGTTAGACTATTTGAACTAAGAATAAAAAGTTTATGCTTTGTTTTGAGTAATTTAATGACTTCGGCTATTCCGGGCACGACCGATACCTCATTCATCGAGCCGCGCATTGAGCGCCGGATGCGCCCCATGATAAGGAAGGCACGCCACCATGAGATGCCCAGAGTTTGTGATAATTGATGAAGGCTCATGGCTCGCAAGCGACTACTATCTTCTCTGGGCAGTGATTTGTTGTTATGGGCTACCCGATACACAACTTCAAGCACAGCCAAGAAACTATCGGCAATTGTTCCGTCGAAATCGAAGATTACTGCTGAGCCGTGAGAATCTTTCATTAGGTTAAGTTAAGCTCCTCTTATGGATGTAGGACACTAACGAAGATTAGCCAGGCCAGTAAGGACTCAGTTACTAGACCTAAGCCCATATACCAACGCTCACTGTAGATATAATTTGCCCAGTTACCTTTTTTGGCCCTAGATAAATAAGTATTGACTGTTATGAAAAGCGATAGGATTAGACCAACCAAAAATATTACAAAGATGTGTATTGATGTGCCACTTCCATAAATATTCGCGGCTAACACGTAAAGAGCTAAGACTACCCACGGCATTGCGAGAGCAATAAAACCAATTGAGTTAAGTAAGAGTATTGAGTTCCGCTTAAGTTGGGGACCGATTGACTCTAAAACAAAGCCATATAAGCCAATTACAATCGCCATAGTAATTAATAGCAATAAGCTAGCAATATCATAAACGCCGACCAAAAGACCAATTATTACGAACATGATGCCCCCGTTAAGGGCGTATTCAAGCCATCGTAAAGGATTTATGCCCTTTTTTAGCCATGCTTCGTATCGGATTCTGCAAACCGTAGCCAATAGTAAATGAATAACTGCCGTGACAAAAAATAATGCTGCAACTGGACCAACCAAATTTACTGTAAATAATTGATGCAAGGCTGGGGTTGAGACTGCTTCTCCGGTTAATCTAGTCTGAAGTGAGTCGGTCGTAACAAATAGGGAATTTACTGAAAACGTGTGGGCCGCACTTAGAATCAATATGGCACCGCCTTCAATAGCACTGATTACCACAAGAGATAAGTGCCACTTTTTCAATGATTCTTTTGTGATTTTTACTTTTCCACCAAACAATAATTTACGGAGTTTTTGCATAGCTGCAACTATAACACTCTGCGTAGTTTTAGGTAAGTGGCGCATAAGGGATGTGACACATGCCTAAACCGGTTCGTTCTGTATATTTTTGATGATATTCTTCAGCCTTGTAGAAGCTTTTGGCTGGTTCAATTAAGGTAACTATTGGTTTTTTAATCGTTGATCCATAGTTCTTTAAAACTTTTTGGGCAATTTCTTTTTGCCTCTCACTCACATAAAAAATCTCTGAACGGTAATTGTCGCCAACGTCAGGACCCTGTTTATTAAACTGAGTTGGATCGTGCATGAGAAAAAAATGTCTGCAAAGAAGCTCAAAATTGATTTTCTTTGGATCAAATTCTATTAATACGGCCTCGGCGTGACCCGTGGTGTGCGTGCAAACTTCCTCATATGTTGGATTTTCGGTATTTCCACCAGTATAGCCAACCGTGGTTCTTTGCACTCCCGGTACTTGATCGAAGTAATACTGAACACCCCAGAAACACCCTGCTGCAAAAATTGCTTGCTCCGTTAAATTGTCTGACATTTAGAAATTACCTTTCGTCTCATTGATTAGTTCTTTGCGGGCCGTTTTTAGTAATCTCGTAAACCAGAGGAGCTCGTTGTATAACCTGGTAAGACCTTTAGAATAACGTTGCTCAAACTCTGGCTTAATCTGGCCAGCATCGTCAAAGATATTCTGAACGTAGGGAAAATATATGTCCCACGACATGACAACGAGCCCCGTTTCGCGTATGGCTGGCACTAGTGCTTCAATAGCACGAACACCGCCCCAGTTACCGTTACTACAACCCGCAAATGCAACCGGTTTGTGATTATAGTTCTCGAGTTCACTATCTAGCATCCGTTTCAGACTGCCCGGAAAACTATGATTGTACTCCGGAGTAACAATAAAGTAGCCGTCGGCTCTTAGGATTATTTCTGAATAGCGTGGGTCCTTACCTTCGGGATCGTTCCCGTCACCTGGAAAATTAAATTCCTTTGGATCAACAAAGATAATCTCGACATTTGGTAACTTACCACCAAAATCAGCTATGTATTTTGCGGCTTTAATTGACTCTCGCCGCTGCCGGGTAGTACCGGCCAGTACAGCAATTGTTACAGAATTATCCATAGCTTTAAGCATACGGTAAGAGCAGCCCTTCTTTCAAATCCTGACACAAACAAAAAGAAGCCTTTTTACGGGCTTCTCTTTGCCGATTGACGACCCTAAGGCCATCTTTCGATGCCACCTCACGATGGCAATTCCTACTATATTCTTGGTAAAAAAATTTGTCAAATAGATTTTTATGTTTTTTAATACGCTTATGTTTACGGCTGTGGATAAGTGTCCTAAGCCTTTATTTTTCTAGTTCGCGGATTTTATCGTGATCTAAGCCATAGTAGTGCGCCACCTCATGCCAAAGTGTATGACGAATTTGTTCTTTGAGCTCGGCTTCAGTATTAACAGAGGCACATATAGGGTTTTTAAAAATTGTTATTTTGTCGGGTAATAATTTTGTCACGCCTTGTCTTTTGGCTAACGGTACCCCTTCGTATAGGCCAAATAGCGTTTGCTGATTATTAAGTGACAGACGAACACGTTGTTCGGGGGTTGGATCGTATTCATACAGAATTGCGACATTTTTAAGATGCTCAACGTGGTTCTGTGGTAGTGTTGCCACAGCCTTATCAATTAGATTCTGAAACTTTTCATCTGTGACATAAACCATAGTTAAAGTCCCAATCGGGATAACGACTATTTTATGATGTCCGGATAGATTGCCCGTGTGGTTTCGTCAATTTCTCTACGCAGTTGGGGAAATGGTACACCCTCACGAGCTGTCACACCTTCAAATGTCCAAAAAACACGCTCACTATACCCCCAGCCGCAGGCCGGTGGCATTCCGTATTCCAGCATCTCGACAAAGTCTATGTCAAGCATCATGGCTTCTTCGTCGCCAGCATCACGCATCTTCTGTTGATCAACAAATCGATTTAATTGATCTACTGGATTATTGAGCTCAGAGAACCCGTTGCCAAGTTCCGAGCCAGCAATAATTGGCTGAAAACGTTGGGCAGCTTCAGGTCGATCGGGGTTCACCTTGGCTAGTGGACTAATGAATACTGGGGTGTTAATTAGCCAGACTGGTCCAGTAATATCTTTTCTGACATGCTTCCACAGTTTATCTATACCTCGAGCCTTATTTTCGGTCTTCTCAACTTCAAGTTTGTTATCGGCTAGAGCTTTCTTGACCTCGTCTACGGTGCAGTTGTGGGGGTCCAGACCGTAATGTTTTTTAATAACTTCAGCGTAATCCCATTCTTCCCAGTCTTTATTAAGATCGACTTCAAAAGATCCTAGTTTGAACTTTAGCATACCATATGTTTTCTTAAGTACAGCTCGGTACATATCAGTCATGAATTGAATGCCGTCACGCCAATCGGCATAAGCCCAATACCATTCCATGGCAACATGTTCTGGTAAATGCTCGTCAGAATAGTTTTCATTTCTAAACCGGGGACCAATATCAAAAACCTTCTCAAATCCACCACCTATGAGGCGTTTCAGCGGCAACTCATGGCTGATCCGTAGATAGAAATCTTGGTTGAGAGCATCCATATGGGTCACGAAAGGTGTTGCATCAGCACCGCCAGTCGTGTGTTCAAGAACAGGGGTGTTAATTTCGATAAAACCCTGTTCCAGAAGATATTCTCTGGTCGCCTGCCAAAATATGCTGCGTCTCATAAAACGCTCTCGAACATCCTGATTAACGTTCATATCAACGTAGCGGCGACGTAAACGTTCCTCTTTGTTAGTGAACCCATCGTGTGAAGTTGGCAGCGGTCGCAGAGACTTGGTCAGTAAACGGAGCTTATCCACCTCGATAGACAATTCACCGGTCTGGGTTTTAATAACTGTTCCTGAAGCTTCGACAAAATCTCCCCCGTCAAGCAAGGGTAACTGATCATAGCCGAGCTGGCTGTCATCGGCTTTCAATTGGCTTACTTTGCTGGCAGCTAGAAATAGTTGCAACGTACCGGTCACGTCTTTTATGACAATAAAGGCTAGCTTACCGAATTTTCTAATGTTCTGGATCCGACCGACAACACAGACTGGCTGATTGTGTAGCTCGTCGAAATGTTCTTGAATATAGCCAAGCGTATGTGAACGGCTAGTTCTGGATGGATACGGATCTACCCCTAATTTTTCTAGTGCTTCAAGCTTTCTTTGCCGCTCATCACGAAGTTCTTTTAGTGTTGCCATCGACTAAAGTATACCTAATTGTAGGCTATGTCGTCTAAGCTTTTGTAGATATCACGCAAACTAGCTTATCACAACAGATACGATAGCTGCACAACAAGCGCACTAAGAAATCTCGGTTATCTTGTAATTAGTAACTTCCAGGGGGGTCTTGATTTCAACTTCCTCACCTACGGCTTTGCCGAGCAATGCTCTGCCAATCGGCGACTCGTCTGAGATTTTACCATCTAAAGGATCGGCCTCAACAGTTCCCACGACCTGAAACTTCTTGGTGTGGCTGGCGTCACCTCTTAATGTAACCTTTGAACCAAGTTGGACTTTACTATCGCTACGAGGTGATTGAATAATCTCGAGATTTTGTAAAATGTACTCAACTTCGCTAATACGAGCTTCATTCTTGTCTTGTTCTTGACGGGCAGACTGATATTCAGCATTTTCTGCTAGATCACCGAATTCTCGGGCAATTTTAATACGCCCAGCAATCGAGCTACGCTCTGTCAAGAGCTTCGTCAGCTCATTTTTAAGTTCATCTGCACCATCTCTAGTTAGTCGAAACATTTTCTTTAACATAATGTTTTCAACGCTCCTTTGGGTTACGGCTACCCTACATCTTAAATAATGTAGATTTGCCCGAATGAATGACGTATTTTAAGACTCTAAGCTTTTAACAACTTCAACAGTTCAGCTTCGCTTAATTGTTTAACGTCATCGCTAGTACGTGCTTTCCATTCATAAGTCTCTTTAGCAACCGTGCTGGTGCTAACAACAACTCTATGAGGTATGCCTATGAGATCGGCATCGGCGAATTTTTCGCCAGGCCGTACATTGCGGTTATCATATAATAGCGAAATGCCGGCGTCTGTCAATATGGAATATAACTTGTCGGCTTGCTTTATGACTTTTTCGTCATCTCCAAGAGAAATTAAGTGTACCTGTGCTGGTGCTACTTTGGCTGGCCAGACTAGTCCTTTATCGTCTGCAAAATGTTCGACAATAACACCCAGTAGCCGACTGATACCAATCCCGTATGACCCCAAAATAACTGGCTTCTCAAGTCCGTCGCTATCTGTGAAGTGGAGATCAAGCTGCTCGCTTTTGGCATCACCAAAACTAAAGATATTGCCCACTTCAGCGGCTTTTACCTTCTCAAGTTTGGATTTATCAAGTTTTAATTGAGCTAACACTTCATCGCTATAGACTTCTTCATTGATCGCCATTTTTTGCTCACGATCCAGATAAACAGTATCCTCACCAGCTTCGGTAACTGTCTGAAATTCGTGACTAAACTGCGTAAAAGCTCCCCCTGAGGCAAACGTCACAAAAGTAACGTCACCCAGCCCCACGCGCTCAAAGATTCGCAAATATGCTTTAGTTACTGCATCGTAAAAATTTTGATGCTCTTCTGGATTACGCGAATAAGAATAGAGGTCTTTCATTAGGAACTCACGACCACGCAAAACACCACTTTTGGCGCGTAGTTCATTGCGGAGTTTAGTTTGAAATTGGTAGACATTAACCGGTAAGTCACGATAACTTGAGATATAATTTCTCATCATATCGGTAATTTGCTCTTCGTGTGACCAACCAAACCCAACTTCGGTACCGTTTTTAAGTTTCGACTTAAACCATATGTCAACTTTTTTATCATCCCAACGGTCAGTTTTTTCCCAAAGTTCTTGGTGTTGAAGACTGGTCATTAGTAATTCCTGGCCGCCTATGGCGTTCATCTCCTCCCGGATAATGGCCTTAATACGCTCCAATACTCGAAGACCAAGTGGTAGGTAGGCATAAACGCCAGCCATGTCTTTATGGATAAATCCGGCACGAATAAGCAGTTGAGCATTTTTGGCTGTCTCGTCAGCCGGTATAGTTTTGGTTGTTTTTGTGAATAGTTCAGTAAACTTCATGACGTCAGCCTTTCAGCATTCACCTGTTATTGTAGCCTACCGACCAGCGATTATGAATAGACTGACAAAAGCAACGCCGTTTTTCAGAGCATGTAGCGTAATTCCGGCCCATAGATTACCGGTCTTTTCGCGCAGGAATACTAGGACAAGCGACAGTATGAATGTATCGATTGCGCCAATCCATAGCGGGCCTACACTGCCACCTTCAGCCAAATGTGCGGCTCCAAATAATAAGCTAACTACCAGCGCCGAAGCAATTTTAGGTAACCATTTTCTAAGCCCAGTATACAAAAATCCCCGGGTCACAATTTCTTCTGCCAGTGGTGGAACTACCACCAAACTAATAAAGGCCAGCATCAACGGCAGTAGATTGTGAACCGAGTTATAGCCGATTTGCTGGGTCTGGTTAACGTTAAGCGCTGGTATTAAGGTGCTCAAGATAGCTACGGCGATAATGTATACCACATAATACGGGACAATGGCCAAAATTCCGTAGACAATGTGTCGAACTTTCGGTCTTTTGAGCCCGATGGTTGACCACTGCCAACTAAACCAACGCAACATTAACGCAACACCGGCAACAATTAAGCCATCGGCGATTAAGCCATAGAAAAACTGAGCCCCAACTGAATTTGTTAACCACGAATTAGCTTGACCGTTCGACCAATGACGAAGAGCTGGGTAAAGACTAACAACGAGTCCACCTATTATTTCGGCCATGTAGAAAAGTACGACCGTCGATAACAGAGCCAGTAGGGCTAACGCCCAGCCCTTTTTGGGTTGTTGCTCTTCCTTTGTGTCGGCTGATACGTTAGAAGAATCTTTTAACATCGACAACGGTGATTAATATAACGAGCAGTATCAGAACAACAAACCCGGTTGTATGAATTATTTCTTCTTTGTCTGGGCTAATCGGCTTTTTTACTAACCGGCTGAATAACATCAACCATAGATGGCCGCCGTCGAGCGCTGGAAGAGGTAAGATGTTCACGATTGCTAGTGACAGTGATACGACAGCTACAATCATCAACACAAATCTGTAACCTAGAGCGGCACCACTTCTAAGAATATAAAAGATGCCGACCGGGCCTACGATTTGTGATGAGGCTTTTGTTTGCCCAGCTTGTCGCGCTTCAGTGTTACCTGTTAGGCCACCAGCTATCGTGCTACCAAGACCAGCCACAACTTTCCCCAAGCCTTCAAAGGTTAATACCGTAAACTGACCTATATCTCCAACGGCTACTAACGGTGCCGACCAGGTCGATCTTACCAAGTTTAAGCTGTTTTGGGCTTGATAAACGCTAACACCAAGATAGCCTATCTGCTTGCCTTTTTTTTGTGCATTTTGAACTTCGGCAACACTACGTAATGTAACCGTTCTGTCTATAACGGGGCCGCTATCGCCATGTCTATACGTCACCTCCACTGTTTGTCCAGCAAACTTAGACGTTAGTGTTGGCAAGACGTTAACATTGTCGAGGGTCGTTAGGTGTGATGCCTTACCGAGAGCTAAAATCTCATCGCCCGCTCTGATACCGGCTCCAGCGGCTGGTGAGCCAGATTCAACCGTGGCCGCAGCAGTGTACATCTGGGCTCTTTGAACATACTTCGCGTCGCTTTTAACCACATATTGGTTGTTAACTAGCTGAGGCATACCAACGAGGGCCAAGAAGGTTAGCAGAACGAAAGCCGCCAATAGATTCATGACGACCCCGGCAGCCATGATTTTGGTCTTGGTGCCCAGGGCAGCAGCTCCAAAACTACCCGCTTCCGTGTCGGTGTCGTGTTCGCCTTTAAGTTTTACGAAACCACCCAGGGGCAACAAATTGATAGTGAATAACCAGCCCTTTTTGGTGCTCCATTTTAATAATCTCGGCGGAAATCCTAAACCGAATTCTTCAACCTCGACTCCGCCCCGGCGGGCCATAATAAAGTGCCCAAATTCGTGTACTACAACAAGTCCTACGAATAATATGAGACCAATAATCAGTAAAAACGTAGACATGCTAATCCTTCTTGTGGCGTACTAAGTTTGGCACGTTCGTTATTGCCTGGTGGCTTATTAATAACTCCTAAAACAGCTTGGTCAAAGGCTTTTATGCAAGCCATGCTTAGCCGCCAAAATTTCTGTGACGTTTAGCATAGTCGTCTAACATTGCCTGCAAATCTTGTTCGCTAAAGTCTGGCCAGTAGGTCTTCGTGAAGGCTAGTTCACTATAAGCAGATCCCCATAGCATAAAATTACTGAGGCGCTGTTCACCGGATGTCCGGATAATGAGATCGGGCGGCGGTACATCTGGCGCATAGAGATGGTGGGTTATGAGCTCAGGCGTAATATCTTCAGGGTCAATGCCCGACTCAGCAATACGCTTGACGGCATCGACTATCTCCTGCTGTCCACCATAATCTAAACATAAAAGTAGCGTGCCACGAGTATTTTGCTTAGTTAATTCTTCGGCCCACATAATAGATCGCACCATAGCAGCCCCAAATTTAAGTTTGGAGCCGATGAATCTAATCTGAATACCCTCTTTGTTTAAACCCTTAACTTCGTGCTTCAAAACCCAATTAAGCAACTTCATAATGTCACGTACTTCTGTTTTGTCCCGCTGCCAGTTTTCGGAAGAGAAAACATACGCCGAGAGATACTTAATACCGTGCCTCCCAGCAGCGCTGACAATCGTTCGTAGAGTCAAATATCCTTGCCGATGGCCTTCTTCTACAGACAAGCCATGCTCTTTGGCCCACCTTCGATTGCCATCCAGGATAAGCCCCACGTGGATTGGAATACTCGAATCAATGCTTTGCGACATGCCCTCTATTGTACCAATTTTAGTCGTTTAGAAGTTTATTATCTCTTGCTCTTTCGTTTTAGCCGCCGTTTCAGCTTCAACTCGTGCTTTGTTCATCGCTTCGTCAACTTGTCGCTCCAGGCGTGTAGCCTCGTCTTCGCCAATTTGTTTGTCTTTTTTCGACTCGTTCAGTAAATTTATTGCTTCATGACGAATATTGCGCAAGGTGATCATACACTCCTCTTGCTTCTGGCCAACTAGTTTTGTGAGTTCGTGACGGCGTTCTTCTGTTAGTTGCGGGATGGGTACCCGCACAACATGCCCGTCATCAGTCGGATTTAGCCCCAGAGCCTGATTATCCCTAATAGCGCTGACAATTGCCTGAAGGTTATTGGGATCAAATGGAGTGATCTGCAACAATTGACCCTCTGGTGTAGTTACTGTAGCCGCTTGATTAAGTGGCAACTGCGTTCCATAAGCAGACACCAAAATACCATCGAGCATGCTCGGGTGAGCTCTACCTGTTCTTACCCTCTTCAGCTCATCCTGAAAATGTTCTACGGCAACATGTAGTTTGTCTGGAATTTTATTGATTAATTGGTCAGGACCCATAAAATGACCCCCTTTATTTGTTCTATACCACTTCGCCTAGGGCAAAGCGGGCAAAACGCCTTACGACTATATTCTCGCCCAGACGGGCTATATGATTTTTGACGTAATCATTAACTGTTTGATCCGGATCTTTTACAAAAGGCTGTTCCATCAAGCAACGCTCTGCAAAATATTTTTTGACTTGACCATCAACGATTTTTGATACAATTTCAGCCGGTTTACCATCTGCTTTGGCGGATTCCATTAAGTCATCAATGATTTTTTGGCGAATATCGTTGGGCACTTCTTGATCACTAATATACTCAGGATTGCTGGCCGCAATATGCATAGCAATGTCCTTAACCATATTGGTGAATAGCTCGTTAAGAGCTACAAAAGCGGTCTCACAATTAACTTCAACCAGAACACCGATTCGATTGTCATGGTTATAGCTGCCAATTATGCCAGCTCGGGCTTCTCGTTCACCGCGCTTCTCGGCTTTAGTCAGTCCTTTTTTGCGCATTGCCTCAAGCGCTTGATCAAAATCACCATCAGCTGCTTCAAGTGCAGCCTTCGCATCGGTCAACCCAACACCAGTCAGATCTTTTAGTCGTTTGACAGAAGTAATGTCTACAGCCATACGTTTCCCTTCATTATTATGCTACGACTTTGTCGTCAGCTTTTCTAATGGTATTTTTGCCTTGAGTGATCGCCGATTGCACATATTCGGCAATTAGTTGGATCGCTTTGATTGCATCATCATTACAAGGTATAGGATAAGTAACAAGTGTCGGGTCTGCGTTGGTATCAACAATACCCACAATTGGTAATTTCATTTTTCGAGCTTCACGGACCGCGTTGGCGTCATGAACTATGTCGAAGATAACAACTGCGCCCGGTCGTCCATTCATGTCTTTAATGCCACTATAAAGCACATTCATTTGGTCAATTTCCTCCTGAAAGCGCTGAACTTCTAACTTACTGTATTTATTAGCTAGTTCACCCGAAGCCATCCGAGTCTCAAGATCCTTGAGGTGTTTGACGCGCCCACCAATGGTATTCCAATTAGTTAACATACCGCCTAGCCATCTTTCGGTAATAAATGGCATCTTAGTGTCATCGGCTAACTTACGGACTATGTCTTGTGCCTGGCGTTTTGTGCCAACCAGCAAGATTTGTTTGCCCGTGCTAGAGGTCTGAGACAGAAAAGCCAGAGCCTCGTTAAGTTTTTCAACAGTTTTGGTTAAATCGATGATGTGCGAGCCATCACGCTTATCAAAAATATAGGGAGCCATTTTGGGGTGCCAGCGACTGGTCTTATGGCCAAAGTGAGCTCCAGACTCTAGCAGTTTTTTAATATCTACTTCTGTAGACATGTTTCTAAATCCTTTCTCTTCGGTCGATTGCCTCACGGTGCTTACATAGCCAAGCCGCAAAGAGGATTACACACCAACCTGCTTAATTATTACCCGTCGATCATAACAGATAGGCCAGCCATTGGCAAGACCCTTGAGTCATTAACCACCTTAATTATTTGGCTCGTTTTATCCTGTTTATTTTTGACATTTTCCTCCAAAACAGATACAATCTCCCAACGTTATGAAAAAAGATTTACATCCTGACAATTACCGGCCGGTTGTGTTTCAAGACCTTAATAACAAAGCGACTTTCTTGACGCGTTCAACTGTTACAACGGATGAGACCATCATACTTGACGGTATCGAATACCCTTTGGTTAAGGTTCATATTAGTAGTAGCTCACATCCCTTTTACACTGGTGAAGAGCGGATTGTAGATATCGAGGGCCGCGTGGATAAATTCAAGGCCCGGGCAGCCGCTGGTCTTGCCGCCCGCGAGTCAAGAGGTGCAAGCGTTAAAAAGAAGGCTGAACGGCGGGCCGCTCGAACAGAAAAAGCCGCCACCAAAAAGGCTGCCACTACTAAATCCAGCTAATTCGGACTATTTTTGTAAATTACTATCATTTTCTGCATAGTGGTTTTTTATTTGTATAATTTAGGTAGAAACATGGACCACAAAGAAGAATTTTTACGGAATGAATTAGCTGAGCTTGATTCGCGTCTCCAAGATCCGACAATCTTTAGCGACAAATCTTATCCTAAGTTGGCCAAACGGCGTAGTGACTTAGAACAAGTTGTTAAACTTTTCGACGAGCTTGATAAGCTTATTCATGACAAGACATCAGCCGAAACATTAGCCAACAACTCTGATGTTGAGCTACAACAAATGGCTACGGCTGAACTTGAGAGTCTAAATGCCAAAATACAAGAAAATGAGGCCCGATTAACTGAATCATTAACAGCACATGACCCCAACGATAGCCGGGATGTAATAGTTGAGATTCGAGCCGCCGCAGGTGGTGATGAGGCCAGCTTATTCGCCGGTGATCTATATCGTATGTACGCTCGCTGGGCCGAGACTCATAATTACCGTATCGAGCTGATTAGTGAATCACCCAACGAAGTCGGCGGGTACAAGGAAATTATTTTTGGCGTTCATGGCGATAAAACTTATAAACACTTAAAGTTTGAGGCGGGCGTTCATCGTGTTCAAAGAGTACCAGTTACTGAAAGCCAAGGTCGCATTCATACCTCAACCGTTACAGTTGCGGTTCTACCCGAAGCCGAAGAGTCAGAAATTGAGATATTACCTGGTGATCTTCGTATCGACGTTTATCGTTCGTCGGGTCACGGTGGTCAAAGCGTTAACACAACTGACTCGGCGGTCCGAATTACTCATCTTCCCACCGGCTTGGTTGTAACCTGCCAAGATGAAAAATCGCAGTTAAAAAATAAGGATAAGGCGCTGGGCGTATTAAGATCAAGACTACTAAATATGAAGCTTGAAGACGAACGAAAACAGCTGTCTGACAGCCGAAAAAAACTGATCGGTTCAGGTGAAAGAAGCGAAAAGATCAGAACTTATAACTTTCCACAAGACCGAATTACTGACCATCGCATTGGCTATTCACGGAGCAATATACCGGGCGCACTAAACGGGGAGATCGATGATTTACTTGAGAGATTACAGGCCTACGAGCATGAACTCATTACTAAAGATCAGTGAATGGCTAAAATTAGCCACTGATCAGCTAGAACAAGCTGGCATTGCAACGGCTAGACTTGACAGTATTGTTCTACTAGAAGACACCGTTAAACAAAACCGCGGTTGGTTACTCGCCCATCCAGAGCACGTTTTGTCTAGTGCTAATGTTCGTAAACTCGGGCATCATCTAGCTCAGCGCTCAAGACACGAACCCTTAGCCTATATACGCGGCAAAACTGAATTTTATGGGCGAGAATTTATTATCAACCATAAAGTATTAGAACCACGGCCAGAGTCCGAGACGATGATTGAAATTTACAAACAGCTATCATTGCCTAAAAACGCTGTGATTGTCGACATCGGTACTGGCTCAGGGGCGTTGGCCATTACGGCTAAACTTGAGTCACCTCAAGCAAATGTTATCGCCACTGATTTTGATCCAAGCTGTTTAATGGTTGCCAGTAAGAACGCTAAAAAAATGGGGGCTCAAATCCAATTTTTGCTAGGCGACTTATTCAGCCCAATTAACGACCTGCATATCAAGCCAACGGTACTGTTTTGTAACCTTCCTTATGTCCCAGATAGTTTTAAAATCAACCCTGCTGCTCTTCAAGAACCACGCGTAGCAATTTTTGGAGGCCCCGACGGACTTGATGTCTACAGAAGATTGTTTGCCCAGCTAAGCACGACAAAATTTATACCAAGTTTTATTTTGACGGAGGCTTTGCCACCTCAGCACGATGATATCGCAACTATAGCCAAGGTTAGTGGTTATGATTTAGAAAAGGCTGATGACTTTATCCAGTTGTTTATTCCTCATAGGTCAAGGCGCTAAGATGCGGGTTCGGCTACTAAAGTGACGTTGACGTTTATTGTTTGGCTGCCGCGCACTACGGTCAAATTAACGGTCTGTCCAACCTGATCCTGATCAATAATCGAGACTAAACTATCACTTTGGTTGACTGGTGTGCCATTTACCTTAGTAATGATGTCTCCGGCCTTTAAGCCAGCGGCGGCGGCTGGACCGCCGGATATGATGGGGTCCTGACCAATTACGCTTGAAGGCGGTATCCACGCCCCTTGGTTAACACTCAAGTTGTACTGCTGAGCAACATCAGGGGTAATTGGTATATAGTAAACACCGATGTAGGGCTGTTGCAATTTACCGGTGTTTTCGACCTGTTGAATTAAACCTTTAACATCATTAATTGGTATGGCAAAACCGATATTCTGGGCGCCACTGGCAAGTGCAGTGTTAATACCTATAACTTGACCATTCAAATTAACGAGTGGGCCACCTGAATTACCTTCGTTAATAGCTGCATCGGTTTGGAACAAATCCTCTAAGTTCTCAGTGCTTTGACCTGTCGAGTCGCTAGCCTGGACACTGCGCCCATAGCCCGAAATAATTCCTGATGTAACGGTATTTTGGTATTGACCCAAGGCGTTACCGATGGCTACTACTTCATCTCCAACCTGTACTGTTGAAGAATCACCTAAAACAGCCGGCACTAAGGTTTGACCTTCGGCATTATTAATCTTTAGGAAAGCTATGTCCAAACTACTGTTTTGGCTGGTCTCGCCCAGTACGGAGACATCATTTAGCTCAGTACCGTTGGAAAGTGTTAAACTCACGCTTGTTGTGCCTTCTGGAATAACATGACGATTAGTAACAACTAGTCCGCCAGAAGTTAAAATAATGCCCGTACCGGCACTTTGTTCGGTCTCCGGCAAACCAAGACCAAAAATGCTGTCAGTATTCTGTGTAGTCGAGGTAACATTAACTGAAACCACGCTCGAACCGACGGTCTTGGCAATGCTGCTGATTAACTCTCCCTGGCTAGTTACTATTTGCTTCTGAGGGCTAAGGGTACCGTTTAATATGCCCGTGCTGGAGGGATTATGCACACCTGCCCCTAGCCAACCAGCACCAAAACCTATTAGTGCACTAATCACAACACCAGCCATAATAGTAGCCCCGACCCTATCTAGCTTGGGCTTCTGTTGAGGCATCTTAGTTTTTAGCCAGGCCAAGGCTGGAACTTGATACATAAATGATGCCTTGGACTTTGAGCTTACCGAGTATTCTTTAGCAGCTGGTTGATCATTTTTTTTGCTTATTTTTGCTTCTGGCTCCATGTATTTATCCCCCCTAAACTACTTTATTAACCCAGTCAGAGAATGCCAAGATAACAATCAGACCGGCAATCATGATAAATAAGAATTGACGCCTTAGACCAGCATTTAATCGATTAGTGTGGTCAAAGTAATATAGAACGGCTAGTCCATAGCCTATTAAACTTAGGATGAGAGTTGGCTGCGCAATAATTCCGTAATACAGTAGCCAGTGGCCAAGTATCCATACCAGGGCAGCTCCAAAGTAAGCCCACAGATACGATAAGAGCTTGGCGTATGGTTCATCAAAGTTATCAAAAAAGTGTCTAGCCGTAACATAACAGATAATGCCTGTTATAAAAATAAGACCGTAGAGTGGTCCGGCTGACCAGATCAAAAATAATGCCATTAAGCCACACAGTTGACCAATCATGGCTTGCGTTGCCACCATAAACGTTCCTGTTGCTGGTTTGATAACTAGCAGCCAGACAGCATACAGAACCGCCCACAATAATTGTAGATAGCCGCTTGGGCTATTAGCCATAAAGAGCACCGCTGAAAGGCCAACCATAATATCTACCGCATTAGCTCGGACTATGGCAGGCCAAAATCTAGGTCGGACGGCAAACATACGCCACTTACTTAACAAAACCAGACTTAAAGCCAGCTGAACAAATCCGCCCTGCAATCGGACCAAGACCAGGGTCGTGAGCGGCAAAAGCAGTATCAGCCCCAAATGCAGGATATAAGAGAATCCTCGGGCAGGTTTCAGTTTGTCCATGACCAATTTCATCATAGCTTCAAATTATTATACGGTTAACTGGAGTCGTTTGCATAGTTTCACAGTAATGACCGCCTTCATAACAGTAGCGCCTATCGCATGTTACTAGTATTATACGGTTAGTGATCAATCAAATCCGAGTGTCGGCATTATTAAAAGTCGGTTTGTGAAATTACACCGATACGTTACAATTATAAAATTGCATGGAAGAATATAAACCAAAAATGACTTCCGTTAACCATCATACTCAGTTAAAAATTCAGGGTAATCATTTTAGATTTACAGATTTTCTATCTACATTCTTAGTAGTTGTAGTGGCACTTGTTATGGCATTTGCCTTGATTACGTATGTCTTTCAATCTTATCAAGTTGACGGCCCCAGCATGGAAAATACCCTCCAAAATAATGATCGATTGATCGTTTGGAAAGTAGCTCGTACCTGGGCTCGGGTAACTGGTCACCCTTACATACCCAACCGTGGTGATATAGTTGTATTTACAGAGAGCGGACTAGCTGCTTATGGTCAAACTAACACTAAACAGCTCATTAAAAGGGTGGTCGGCTTGCCTGGTGATCGTGTTGTCATCAAAAACGGTGAAATTACAATTTATGACAAAGCTCACCCTAAGGGCTTTGATCCCGATACAACCCTGCCCTACGGAAAAACACATCCACTGCCCTACACCGCTGGTAATATTGACATTACTCTAGGTAAGAATCAGATCTTCGTCTGTGGCGATAATCGTACCGACTCGCTTGACTCTCGAATTTTCGGACCAGTCAACGTCAACAACATCATTGGAAAATTAGTTTTACGGATTTACCCTTTCAACAACTTCAAAGCCTTTTGAACTATAGGCTCAGATTGGCAGTAAATTTTTCCGTGACTTATGCCTTTCAGTGCTGATGCGGTCCGTTTAGAACGTTAGCCTAGTAGCTTTATGATTCTGTCGAGATCTTTGTCTGATTTAAAGGCGATTTCTAACCTTCCGCCGTGAGCAGTCCGACGAAGATGTACCTGAGTGTGAAAACGTTTACTCAGCACTCTGGTAACCGGTGTTTCCGTTTCGACACGTTGTTTAGCCGTCACTTCATCCCTAAAACCAGTTTTAACACTGGTTACATAACGTTCGGCTTGACGAACAGACCAACCAAATTTCTTAATGCTGGTTAATAGGGTTTGCTGATTACTTGGGAAATCTTTTAGTGCCAATATGCACCGTGCATGTCCTTCGGTGATCTGTTCGGTGTTGAGCGCGTCGCGAGCTTCTGGCGATAGTTGTAATAGTCTAACGATGTTAGAAACGGTTGATTCAGCTTTGCCAAGTCGTTTGGCAATTATTTCGTAGGACAACGCAAACTGTTGGTGCAGTCGCTCAATTGATACGGCCTGTTCCATAGGAGATAAATCAACCCGTTGGACGTTTTCAATTAATGCTATTTCAAGTTGCTCAAGTTCTTTGAGGCTGCGAACGATAGCTGGCAAGCTAGTTAGTTTAACCATCTTGGCTGCTCGCCAACGTCTTTCGCCAGCAATGATCTGATATTTTCCGTTGTCTGTAGGTGTTACCACTAACGGCAACAGGACACCGTGAGTCCGAATTGAATCAGCTAATCCCCTAAGTGCCTCATCATCAAAATATTGACGGGGTTGACCTTGGCGCGGTATCAGCTTATCAATCGCCAATTTCTGTACCCGTTCATCCTCGTCAACGAGTAGCGAGGCGTCAAAGTCTCGCGGAATGAGCGTGTCAAAACCACGTCCTAATCCCCTAGCTGGTTGTGCAGTCATACTTTTGTCTTGCCTCTCGTTCGCTGATGTACTTCTTTGGCTAATTTCTTATACGCTCTGGCGCCTTTACTCCACTTATCGTAATCAACAATTGGCTTGCCATAACTCGGCGCCTCGGCGAGACGTATATTTCTAGGTATTATAGCGTCAAAAACTTTATCACCAAAATGCTGCTGAACTTCTTGCATAACCTGTGTGGATAATGTTGTGCGACTGTCGTACATAGTCACTACTACGCCCAATAATTCCAAACTTGGGTTTAATCCTTGACGCACCATTTGTACCACTTGCAATAATTGGCCTAGACCCTCAAGAGCATAATACTCAGCTTGAACGGGAATAAGTAAACTATCAGCAGCAGTTAGCGCATTAACGGTCAATAGCCCTAGTGCGGGTGGACAATCAATGAAGATATAATCATAATCGGCAGACGAAAGTACTTGTTTAAGGATATGCTCTCGTCCAGGGCGGCTTGCCAGTTCAACTTCCAGCGCAGCCAGTTGACCGTCAGTTTGTAACAGATGTAGTTTACTTGAGACCTCTTTTAGGGCCTTTTCCAGCCCAACATCACCCAACAATACTTCGTATGTGCCCGACTCATGACTAGCTTTTTGTACGCCCAGACCATTGGATGTATTAGCTTGTGGGTCAAGATCAACTAACAGCACAGAATGACCCAACTTAGCTAAATAAGCTGCGACATTGATCGCTGTCGTGGTCTTCCCTACCCCACCTTTTTGATTCAGAACTGCAATTATTTGTGTCATGGTGATCTTTGACAAAGTATACCATCAAATCTATTCCTCCTACAGAAGCCGTAGCGAGAACAAACACTTACCGAGACCAAAGTACACACATTCGTTAATCTGCTGTATGGACAAGTAACTAGATGCTTAGGCTTGGCGTTAATGTCATGGTTCCGTGTCTAGGCTTTGCAGAGTACCGTTATCAAAGGTCGCGCCATCACGGAGTCTATAGGTGGAGTTGGGGTTAAAATAAACCGTAAAGTTATTGACAGTAGTATGGTTACCATTAACATCTGGAAAAGTGGCTGTTTGCGAGTCATCCAGTAGATAACGTAGCCATAGATAGCTGCCTAAGTTAGTGGCGGTGCTACAACCGTTGGTGGTAATGGCAAATTTAAAAGCATTACCCAGTTGGCCAGAAACTCCAGTATTAATAGCCTGTAGAGCACTTAGCGCTGTACAGGTATTGTCGGCAATGGCGTATTGCGTGACGATGCCTCCTGGACCACTTAAACCACCCGTCACCTGATTACCAGCGTTAGTGCCATTGGCAATGATTTCGTAGGGATCAACGTCACCGTTAGGGTTAGATACCGAGCTAGCTAGATTGATTAGATCAGAGTAATCGCCAACTCGAGGGATGGAGCTAAGGCTGGTATAGTCTACGGTTTGCTCAGCGGTACCACTAGAGTTAGCCCCGCCGATTTGGTAGAGATAGCCGTTATAGGCTAGGGTGTCACCATCGTATAAGGCGGTACTAAAATTAGTCGTTTGGGTCCAGGAACCGATCGTACCGTTAGTATTAATCGGGGCATAGTAGACGGTCGCCACGGGGGCACTGCTGCTGTTATAACCCGCCACTTCGTAAAGGTAACCATCGTAAGCCGTTGTTTCCGGATAGTCCATGATGATCGGCAGACTGGTTGTGACGGTCCAGGAACCTAAGGTACCGTTACTGTTAATTGGGGCATACTCAACGGTGGAGACATCGTTGCCGGAGCTGTTAACGCCGCCAATCTCATAGATATAGCCGTTGTAGATAACCGAGGCGGCTTTATAGGTAGCGGCCGGTAGATCGTTACCGGCATCGGACCAGGTACCGAGACTACCGTTGGCATTAATCTGAGCGTAGTCAACGACGTTCGTGGCGGCAGTGGTGTAGCCGCCAATATTGTAGACGTAGCCATTATAGGCTACGGCCGTAGCAAGCTTGGTAGCATTCGGTAGATTATTATTACCATAGCACCAGGTACCACTGTAAAGGGTCCAACCGGTGGGACAACTACTGAGGGTGGTGACAAGACCACCGCCTGAGCTAAACTCCGCATATTCAATGGTGTTATATGGGTTGTTGCTATTATCTTCACCGCCAATCTCATAAAGATAGCCGTCGTAAGCGACTGAGGCGGCCCCGTGGGTGACTTGTTCGAGGTTAGTGCTGTAAGTCCAGCTACCAACCGTACCGTTACTGTTGATGGGGGCAAATTCGACTTTTTGCAGAGTGCTACTGTTATACCCCCCGATTTCGTAGAGATAACCTTGATAGACCACTGAGGTGGCCGAATAGGTCGGGTTGGGTAGATCATTGCCGACATCGGCCCAAGTACCTACTGTGCCAGGACCGCCGTTGTTAATCGGTACCTCAAAGACACCGCTACAGTAATCAGTAGTTGCCGTACAGTCACCGCCAGATGCAGCGGCAACTCCACCCATAACGTACAGATAACCATTGTAGGTGGCAGCGCCTAAGCCATAACGGGCGGGCATACTAGTGGAAGTAAAGGTAATGGTGGCTGTCCATGAGCCGATGGTGCCATTGCTGTTGATGGGAGCATAGAAGACGCCATTGCAGACATAAGCAAAGGTTAGTATGGCCACCGTGCAGTCGCCCGAGGACGTACCACCAGATACCCCACCCATCACATAAAGATAGCCATTATATACGATAGTGCTAAAACTACCACGGGCGGGCATCGTCGGATTGCTTGACGGGAAAGTAGTAGTGGCAGCCCAGGAACCAATCGTACCGTTACTGTTGATGGGAGCATAGAAGACGCCGTTGCAGACATAAAAGTTAAACGATTGATCATTTGTAGTACAATCACCACTGGTAGTGCCGGAACCAACAGATGTGGTGGTCTGCCCCCCCATCACATAAAGATAACCATTGTAGGCGACGGTCCCAAAACTAAGACGGGCGGGCATACTGGTAGTAGTGAAGCTGGTAGTAGCTGCCCATGAGGATCCTAAGGTGCCATTGCTGTTGATGGGAGCATAGAAGGTGCCGTTGCAGCCGTAGGGGGCAGTGTTGGTACCACCGCTACTTGTGCAATCACCACTGGAAGCACCGGATTGACCACCTAATACATATAGGTAGCCGTTATAAGCCACGGCACCCAATCCATCACGGGCGGGCATACTGGTAGTAGTGAAGCTGGTAGTAGCTGTCCATGAGGATCCTAAGGTGCCATTGCTGTTGATCTCGGCATAGAAGACACCATTACAATAATCACTGGTGGCCGTGCAATCACCACTGGAAGCAGAAGCTACTCCCCCCATAACATACATATAACCATCGTAAGCAACAGCCGTTAAGTTATCACGGGCGGGCATACTGGTAGTAGTGAAGCTGGTAGTAGCTGTCCATGAGGATCCTAAGGTGCCATTGCTGCTAATTGAATCATAGAAGACACCCTTACAAAGATCACTGGTGGCCGTGCAATCACCACTGGAAGCACTGGCTTGACCACCTAATACATATATATAGCCATTGTAAGCCACGCTGCCGAAGTATTTCCTCGCGGGCATACTGGTAGCTGTAAAAGCCGTCGTTGAGGTCCAGTTAGTACTCAGATACCCAGCTGGTTCTATGGCTACCGCATAAATAGTCGTAATAACTGTACTGGAGCTGTTCTCCCCACCCAGTTCAATCAGGTTGCCGTTGTACTGTACGGCACTGGC
>CAZLLA010000004.1:0-38524 GCA_964560315.1 uncultured Candidatus Saccharibacteria bacterium | reverse complement strand
CTTCTTCTATGGTTATGTTTAGGTTCTTTGCTAGACGTTCGGCAACATCGTTACCGCCCCCGCCATCAGTCACAACACCGCCGTAGTCAAAAATAACAGCTTTTATCACACCTCAATGATAACAGACAAACATCACCGAAAACCTGAATTTATTAATAGACATGGATGCAAAATTTAATTTTTTTAACTCGACAAGTCATCCCAAATATACACCCCCCCGATGAGTGTAGTTGTTGTCATGTTTAACAGATATAATAATCGTAAATATTTATCTCTTTACTTTATATATATAATGTAAGCAGTGTTGTGTGAGGAAAGCAATGAAGACATCAACTAAGCATTACAACTTAAATACCAAACAGATCCACATTTTGAAGATGACCTATAAATTCAGGTTTATGACAGCCCCACTACTAACTCAATACGAAAAACTAAAAAGCCGCCGCTCAACTCTTAATAGGTTAGAATCGTTACGACTACAAGGATACTTAGGCAGGCGTCAAGAAGGAAATGATAAATTCCAAAACAAAGGTTTCCGGTACTATCTGACGCGCCAAGGGTTACTTTACATAGGACATGATCAAAACATCAGTAAACACTCGCTTCGCCCGAAATCTAAAAACAAATCTGTCGGGAGTGCCTTTATTGATCATGCCGTGGACGTCTTTCGGGCTTATTTGTCGCTACGCCGCAGCTATCCGGGTGTTTTTGATATCTTTACTATCAATGAACTGGGTGAATATGATTATTTTCCCAACCCCAAACCGGATCTTTACCTGAACCGGGTTAAATATCAAAAAGGCACCAACGAATTCATGCTCTACCTGGAGCATGCTAACCCTTCATTTGTCACCAAAAAACGTTTTGATAAGCTGCTGGAGCATTTCGATTCTGGAGAATGGGAAACCGAACTGGGCACACCCTACCCGGCTATTCTATTTGTCCTGAGTGACTCCGGATCGGAAAGGCGTATCCAGCGCTACATAACCGATAAATTATATGGTGCCGGGATTGATGATCTCCAAATAATGACGACATCCATAAAAGCCTTAGCCCTAAGCAAAGAACCGAAGATCTGGTCGGGCATACAAGATACCGACAGGCTGGTAGATCTGACCGATATACCCGTCAGCGCCTAGGTTAGTAGTAGTTACGGTTAATTAAACTTTGACTAAAGTTAATATTTGTGTAAATATATCACTACCTTGTTGAGGTGGCTTGGCTATCTCCGAAGTACATTAACAAGCTCTCTGTTTTTCTGTAGTTGTTTGTGATTGGAAATAGGTTCAAGAATAGTTTCGTGGGTTTATTCCCAATCATCAACAACTCAACACAAAAGGACCCGTTCAATGCGCCGGATATTTTTTGTTTGCATTCTGATCTGCCTGCTACTTGTTTTGGGTGTCGTCGTGGCCGCTACTACAACCTCCCCGCTATGGGTGATACTCTTCCCCTTTGCGGGCAGCGGTGTGATTCTGTCTTTCACCATATACGTGGTGGCTGACAAGATCTGGAACCACGTACAATACGGGCACCACCGTGGCGATCAATCATGGCGATTCCGCCCTCTGGGCTGACGCTAACAACCGCACTTAACCTGCTTGCAGGTTAACAATGGAGACAACCATGCCCCAAACACGGCTACTGACCAAGGAAGAGATAGACGATGGATGGAGACGTCTGAAGGAGTTTTCGGCAGCCCTGGAAATGCTTATCAAGAAGGTAAGTATTTACCAGCGCTATCCCATGCCTGAGCACGCCAAGTACCTGCGCCGAGCCGGAGGCCGTCTGATTCGTGCCCAATTCGACCTGTCTGGTGCCACCTTCGGCGCTCAGAAGCCACCGCTCCCTCGCGCTTTGGTGCGTATGCTCCTAGGGCGGTCCTCTATCGACCAGCCCAGAGTGTCGCTGACCAACGCGATTGAGCAGTTCATCGAGCGATGCGACCAATCCAACAACACCTAGGGAGGAAACGATGCCCTCTAACCAACTATCCCATCTTCCGGTGCCCCCGGACGTACCCGAACCTAGCAAAGCAAGGGTCGTCTTAGTAATTCTGATGATGCTGGCTGTGATTGCAGCCCTTTTCCTCCTGTTTAGGGGTTTAGGGCTCTAGTCGCTACTTCAAGGAGGACTGACATGCCAGTGGCCGAACTCAGTAAGACCAGAATGCCATCTCGGCTAGAGATCGGGAGACGTATCGGGCCTATCCTGATAATGGACGACGGTCAACCTGTGGCGCGCAGATTCATCTCTTTGATCAGCGGATGTGCTGACCGGGATATGAACGGCCCACAGGTCGTCAAGGCCCTCAACAACGCCATCCTTACGATGGTCGAGGTTGACAAGATTCGCTCAACAGGCTTCCGCCCAATCACCAGCCCGGAACGTACCGGTCACAGCTGGGATATCTTGCGGTGGCTCATTTACGCCCTGATCGACGACCAACCGGTCCGGGAAGAAGCCATCAGCTCCATCTACAACGCTCGTTGGTCATTTCATGGTTAGTCAGTGGATCTGCCAGCAGTCAAACGAGTGCAGCCCAGACAGCTGGACAGAGAGCTTGCCGGGAGGGAGGGAATAAGATTGAATCGCAATGTGCGGTTCTTTCCCCTCTCTTCTCGGCTCTACCCAAGACCAGGAATAATAATTCGTGGTTTTAGGTAGTTAATCCAGCCGACAATATAGAGTTTAATCGACACACCAAAAAAGTTGCTAAGGCTAGATTATATATTCGGTGCATGTTCTGCTTAAAGCCTATAGTACAATTATGGTCAAGATGAAAAAATCTGCAGTAATAAGTTTCGTTGAATCCCAAAAAAGCTTGCACCTATACAAAAATATCAAGGAAGCTTTCGTTGAAGTGCTTTGCAAACTTTCTGACAAAGAATTTGAAAAAGTAAAAGATGAACTTATTGTTATGGCGTTTCACGGCGGTGTCGTAGGACAAGTTATGCATTTTCCTGCTAAAACCAGTAAGTTTGCCGTCATGCAGCTTTATATCCCCAAAGAAATGCCCAAAGACGTCTTAAAGCATGTTGTAGCTCATGAACTTGGACACGTTATGCAAGGTAGAAATTATCTTGAATCCGATGGCAACAAATTAGAAGATAATGCTAATAAATTTGCCCTAAAGCTTGGATACGCCAGAAAAAAGAATATAGATGAGTGGCTGAATTCAAACAGATAGCTTGACAGCTATAACTCCAAACTGCTTTTCAAACGAATAACAGCTTTTTATCAGATATCTGCTAGTTTAGGCTGCCTCGTCCTGATGTCTGAGAGATCGGGCTATCAGCCCTAATGATAACAATGAATGGTATGCCGGCAGCCCCTCGCTATGGGATTTTCCAACCTCGGCCATTTCGTTTAAAGCGGCATGGATATCAAAATCCGGCTGCAGCGGCACCGGTTGGCGATTGCTCCAGGCAACTGCCTGCTGTACATTGGCTGCTTTGGCCTGCATTAGCCGGTCAAAGCTGGCAGTCACCAGGCGGCCCATAAAAGGGTTTTCTCTCCCCATTCTGGAAACCGCTCCGATAATAATCTCGGGGTCACCGAACTGATGCACCCAATCGGAACTGAGCAAGTGTTCCCAGGCAACCATTCTGGTGGCTACCGGCACCTCTTTAGGTATGTCGGCTATGAGGGCCGTCATCCGTCTGATCTTCATTTCGTTGTATTCCTCAATAACCCCGCCATCCTCTTTGTTGATAAATGGCTCGACGGCGTCAATGAAGCCGGTGATAGTGTCTGCCCTACCGGTGGCCTGGAATTGACGGTATAGATAGTCGGACAATGGTTCTTGCCTGCCAAACGGCCGGTAAGCGACATCAGGATTAACCAGTGCCCCGACAAAACCCTCCGTTAAGGGGGGTATTGAGCCACTGGACTCGGCTGTAGTCATAACCCAAATCTCCTCCAACTAAATTATCTATACTATAACATAAAACAGATGGTAAACCTTGACTAAATAAACCGATTATGCTAAAATAACAGAGTTTCGTTGAGGTGGAACAACTATCTCCGAAGCACATTAACAAGCTCTCTGTTAGTTGCTCCTAAAGTTTATGGTTGGGAATAAGCACAGGATACGTTTTTCGTGTCCTTGTTCTCAATCATAGAAACAATGATCGTAAGATCACAACAAAGGAGCTTTCAATGCCCGATTCTACTGGTTCCCAGCCCATCACTGAGTACCGCATCGTTCAGCAAATGCGTACCGTGACAGGCTTCGTCAGCGACGGTGTTACTGTCGACGGGACAGATCGCTTTGAACTCACCGCGATCATCCGCACCGGCACTACCACCGAGACAGTTGACCAAATTCGTCGCTGGACAGCCGAGTCGCTCGAGTTTTACGACGACGAAGTGTCTAACTACGAATTCAGGGGTGAGGAGTTCTTCTACCACTTGCAAGTCAAGCAGGACGGGAAGTTCCGAACCATCAAGTCACTGAAGCCGGCCATGGAACCCTACCTGGGTGACGACCGCGGTGATACCGAAGACGACGAAGTCGAGGATGAAGATCCCCTGGCGGGTGACGTCGAGCCAACCGGTGGCTACTACGAGCCTGAGGTCGACCCTTTCGAGGCACAGCGCCTGAGTGTCATGCGCCAGCACGGCGACTACACCGGGTAATACCGGCAGAGAGCTTGCCGGGAGGTGGGGAATAATTGTGCAATGTGCACAACCCCACTCCCCCGACAGCTCCCCAAAATCATAATTAGTTTTATGGTTTTAGGGAGCTAACCCAAACGAAAATATGGTGAGAACTAAATTTTAACCCCGAACTGCTCCAGTAAATTGATATTTCTTGAGGATCTGTTAGTCTCGTTTCGCATATCGACTGCGGATAAGTATGAGAACCCACGAGGCCGTGCATTTTGGTCGTGCTCGTCAAAGGTTACCGCACCAATAGCGATCTGTGCCTCATCGTCAATTAGTAGAATCCTCCCAGCGATATCAGCAAAACGGTTGCCGTAAAAATGTCCGTGTACAACGGGCATGTCTGGTTTATCCCAAGTGAACCCGAACTGACTAATAGGCTGTGGCATACCATGTTCGTCCAGTCTATATAGTATTCCGCCGCCAAATAAATCTATCTTATAGCGATTGGATGATGCGACTTCAAAAGCCGGCAACTGCCGCTGCACTTTAAATAAGATTTCAGCGGCATGATCGGCCAGTCTTCTGGAAACCGCTACCGCCTGTTCGTACTCTTCGGGTCTAAAACGTTCCAAGAGATCATTAGTTTTGTTTATCAAATCCTTTTCGCATACCTGAAAATCTAAACCTTCCAACCCTCCGACATAGAGCAATCCGCTATCGTATTGAGGGTGGTTGGTGGCAATCGACAAGCCGTCTTTAGACTGCCGAATTCCTCCTACATCATACGTATCGTTTGGTACCATGCCGTGTGAAAGATAAACCAGCGCGTTGGAGTGGGTATCGGTCTTGGCTTGGTATAGCGAAGGAGCTTGATCCTCTGCACCAATAAAGCGGACCGTTGTCTTATGATCTGGCGGTACGAAACTCAGGTCGAGGCTCGGATCCTGGTCGGACTCGTTGGGGTATTTACTGCCTGGTTCCCAACTAGGGTCAATCGACTGTTCCAGCCGGCGCCTTAGTTCCATGGTTAAATCATCGGTTATGGGAACCTCGCCCAAACCTGGTCCAGAACTTATCGTTTCCGACATAAGATCTCCCTTGCCTTTATAAACAAATAATATCTATATATACTATCCGGCGCAAGTAAAAGGACTACTAATACGAAGTTTGACGATTACTAATCCGCCTTGTACTGTATGAATAGTTATGGCCGAGGTGCTTACTAGATTTGAAGCTAATCCTGACTTGCCCTATGAAGTGATTAGCCAGGCTCTGCCGGAAGCCAGGATGTTAGCCGAGCTTTATTGGTGCGTCCAAGAAGGTAAACTGGCACCGGTCATTGACCTAGCCCGGCCAGAAACCGATTACTATCTTGAACGTATCAATGAACTGGCTGTGGCCATGAACCAAGTAGTCTGTGGTGCCTATGACGATGAAATACCTGCTGAGATCGACTACGAACCGGATTATGACCCGAAGACTGTTGATTGGGCCAATAAATCTGAATGGTATGATCCCAGGAAACTTACTCTCACTAATACCTACTTTCAGATGACAACCGGCTCACTATTCGGTATTCATCGTAGTTTAGACGGTATTGAACAAGCTGTAGCTTTCGAACCGCAAAATATTAATGACCGGACCGGATCCCGTCCCCACAAAATCGTGGAACAACTATATGTGCCGTCTGAAGAGGCGTTAACGGCCATCTATGAAGAAGAAAGAAGACAGTTTTTAGAAAAACTACATGTGTCAACTGCAGCTGAACGAGCCAGACGGCAGGGCTTGCACATAGTGAAATAATTGATACGGAAAAGTTAAGGTACTATCTTAAGTCCCCTAGATCAAATTGTTTAGCGATTTAGTAGTTTTTCGTTGGGAAATAGCATTGTTTTAAGCAAAAACCTAAACTTAAGCAGGTATTACTTTAATTACCTTGCCGGCTACTAGGTACGAATCAAAATCTTCGGTGGCAATAAAAATAGGCGGGAAGAATTCACTTGACTCTGAACGCAGGACAATCCTTGAGTTATCATAATCAACAATAAATCGCTTAATATTAGCGACATCATCAAATACTGATACGACGTAGTCTCCGTTTTGCACTTGGTCAGTTTTTTCTACCAGAACGTAATCACCGCTGTTAATTGGCTTACCGTCAATTTTAGCCATATTCATCGAATTGCCGACTGCTTTTAAAATATAAAGCTTGTCCAGTTTGCTCTTTGTTATGACGGATGGAGAGACTCGCAAAAACGACTTAATACGATCATCGGCCAGCATTGTGGCGGCACCGCAGTTTGCTTCACCCATAATCGGAATACTTAAAAAACCTGAAAATTTATTTCCCGGCTCAACTTTATAAATCGCTCCGTTTTTTTTATCTCTGTAGAGCAAGCCTTTGCTAATTAACTGATCCAGATGGAATTTTATGCTGCCGTGATTCGGTATCCCCAGCATTTTAGCTATAGCATAATAACTATACGATCCTAGGTTTTCAGTGTCGGCTAGTGCAAGTAATTGCTCTTGTATCCGATGCATCATATGAATTGTATCGAATTGAATCACATCCGTCAATCAGAATTACGAAAATAATTACGTTTTGCTTGATATTGCTTGATCGATCTGTTATGCTGTCTGTGAGTTTTTGAGACAAAAAATGCCTTAAGACTCGCCGCCGGAGGGTCGCCGGTCTTTAAAAAAGCTAAGAATTAGAAAGACGCCAGCATTAACTGGCGTCGACGTACGAAGATTGATTACCCTTGTACGTCCTTATTCTAGCACATATAAATTTAAGCACTAGCGTAATGCTAGATATAAGGAGAATCAGATGATCGATGTCATCGCCATTCAAATGGAAGAAGGTTACAACCATCTTCAGCACATTAATAAACTTCGCTGGGTCAAGGTAAATAAACCAGGCGATCCAGCAACAACTCAACCTAAAGATAACACGCGCGCCGAAATGTACGATTTTGTAAAGAAAAATCCGAATGTCGCGTTCGCAATTAGCCGGAATGACAGAAAATGGGCTTATCTAGATGCGGTAGACGAACCAGTCCACTATGTTAAAACGAAGCCGGACTCTACCAAGTCGGATAATCTACTATCTCTGCCTAGATTTTAAACGTTTATACGACCCAATTGGGGCGCAAGCGAGAGCGCCCCAATCATGAAAAATATCTGCAATAAAGGAGATACCCCACTATTATGAATCCATTTTCAAAACCATTCCATGAAGTTAATTTTGACGATGTTAAGGAATTTTGTGAACAGAAATATCCAGAAAGCACCACACTTGACTACAAGAAAGACTTACCGAGAGATCTGGCTAAGCACTTTGCAACATTCTCGAATACTCTGGGTGGCACAATTATCATCGGTGTCGAGGAAGATCCCGATACTGGCCAACCTCTTAAATGGGATGGTATTTCAAATGACGGGAAACTTATTGAGCATATAAGCCAATTTGCCGCAAATGTTATACCCCTGCCAAGTTATATTGCACGCTTAACAAATGAACAAAATGGTAAAGTTTTCGGGCTAATAAATATCATAGAAGGTGACGCTCAGCCTTACCATGCGAATAGCGATATGAGACAAAGTCTAGAATTGTTTGCTGCAAGCACATTCAGCCACGATTGATAATTTGACATAATATAACGTAAGGGCTGGCAGTATAATAATTTCATAGGAGAAAAATATTATGGCAACAAAAGATTTAAGTGGTGAAGCTGAGGTTTCAAAAGCGATTGCCTCTATGCCGGAAGCCGACCGCACTATCGGTGAACGCCTTCATTCCATTATCAAAGCGAACGCACCGGAACTGTTACCGCGAACCTGGTATGGCATGCCAGCATACAGTAACGGCAATAAGGTGGTTTGTTTTTTTCGCAGTCGCCAGAAATTTGGCGAGAGGTATATGACAATCGGTTTTAACGACGCGGCAAAACTCGACGAAGGTAACATGTGGCCAATCACTTTTGCTATTACTAAATTAACTGCCGCAGATGAGAGTAAAATTGGCCTGCTCGTTAAAAAGGCTATAGGCTGAACCATGGATAGTGACTACTTAGCCTTAGCCTCGCTCATATTAACAATCGTCGGTCTGTTCATTGTGGTGTGGGCAAGACTATGTTTAGGCAAAAACTGGAGTTTAATTAGGACCCAAAAGTCGAACACCAAATTGGTAACATCTGGACCATACCATTTAATCCGTCATCCGATTTACGCCGGACTTGTGTTGTCTTTACTAGGTGTCACGTTGACCATGGGTATTTATTGGATTATTTTTTGGGCAGTGATGGTTGCCTTTTTCGTTAACAGCGCCTACATTGAGGAAAAGAGTATGACATCTCGCTTTCCCAAAGACTACTCAAGCTACAAAGTTAAAACTAAAATGCTAATTCCCTTTATATTTTAGAGATCAGCCATGAGCAATAATACTGATAAATCAGATCAAAAACACGTCCTAGGTATGCCTTATGACTTTCGCAAGCCAACCGTCGCGAGAGTCGAAAGCCGTTACTGGAATTCCCAAGACAGTAGGTTGTTTACACCAAAGGTTTATGGGGTTGGCTGGACAATCAATGTATATTGGCTACGTCATCCGCTCAAATATTTCAGGCAAAAACCAATTACCAAGTAACACATTAATGAAGATCTGTTCATTAGCTTTACGGCACCTTTAGGATTGTTTATAGACCGAAGTCCAGTCATGGTATAAAGTGAGATCAACTCTAACTACAAAATATGGCAAAAGCTAAAACCAACCCAGCTGAGTACATAGTGCCTTTGGAAATTAACGGCCTAACTGGCCGTATGCTTCATATGCCGGCAGAAGGTAAACACAAGTCCGAAATACTTTTTATTTACGGTCAACATTCGTCACTGGAGCGCTGGTGGGGTTTAATCCAATATCTGCATCATTATGGTGCTGTAACCGTACCCGATTTACCGGGCTTTGGTGGCATGGATAGCTTTTACAAAATTGGTCAAAAGCCAACTATTGATAACTTGGCCGATTATTTGGCAGCCTTCATGAAAATGCGTTATCGACACAAGAAGGTCGTTATCGTTGGTTTGTCTTTTGGGTTCGTAGTTGCCACCCGGATGTTACAGCTTTATCCAGAACTAACCAATAATGTTGAGTTGCTGGTTAGTATTGTTGGCTTCACCCACGCTGATGATTTCATATTCACTAAGCGGCGATATTGGTTCTACAGAATATTAACGAGAACCGTTGCACAGCGACTACCATCAGCTTTTTTCCGCTATGTTTGCTTGAACTCGGTTGTTTTAAAATCAGTTTACCGTCGCACCTACCTAGCCAAGAGTAAGTTTGAAAATACCAAGACAGCAGAAGATTATGATCTACAAATGACAGTTGAGATTTGGCTATGGCAACACAATGATGTCCGGACACACGCCTTCACGACAGCCGAATTTCTAACTCTTAATAACTGCCAGAAGCAAATCAACTTGCCAGTTTGGCACATTATAGCTGACGCTGACCAGTACTTTGACCATCATCGGGTTGAACAGCACATGCGAATCGTTTTTTCTGACGTCCACATTGCCAAATCGAAATTTGCCAACCATGCTCCAAGCGTCGTTGCCCATGAAAATGAAGTGTCCGGATTGGTTCCGCCAGAACTTCGCCAAGTTCTCCTCCATCTCTGATATAATGGTACCTAATTATGAAAATTGGGCTTGTTTGTCCTTATAACGTTGCTCGTGGTGGCGGTGTTCAGGAAATTGTCGGTTCACTCAGGCAACACCTGGTCAATGACGGCCACGTTGCCAAAATAATTACCTCTCAACCTCGTGACGTTAGTAATATCGATACCTCGGGTATGATCTTTCTCGGTCGAGCCATTGATGTACGTTGGCCAACTCACACCACAGCCTCATTTTCTCCAAGTATCAGCTTTGAGGCTGTTGAGCAAATGGTTGAAGCTGAGAAATTTGATATTCTTCACTTCCACGAACCATGGGTGCCCGCCCTCAGCCGCCAGATTCTCAGCCACAGTCAGAGTGTCAATATTGGTACTTTCCACGCCAAGGTGCCGGAGACTATTGTTAGCCGAACACTGCAGCGGGTAGTAACTCCATATTTAAGGCTAGTTCTGAAGGACCTACATGAGATTACAGCGGTTTCAGAATCAGCTGCCGAATACGTCAGCAGCCTAACTGATCGCCCGATTCAGCTTATCCCAAATGGCATTGACCTGGATCGCTATAAATCTAGTCCTAATCAGAAAGTTGGCTCGCCTAAGACTATCGTTTTTATCGGACGGCTGGAACAGCGCAAGGGCCTCAAATACTTACTTGAGGCTTACCAGATATTATCTGAAAAGGAAATTGATCTTGCCCTAATCATTGCTGGTGATGGTCCGGACCGCGAAAAGCTCGAACTACTGGCCCATGACATGAATTTACCTAATGTCACTTTTCTGGGCTATGTTAATGATGAAACCAAATATGAACTGCTGTCGCGGGCCGATCTATTCTGTTCACCTGCCATTTACGGCGAAAGCTTTGGTATAGTTCTGCTTGAAGCGATGGCTAGTGGCGTAGTGACAGTTGCTGGTGATAACCCAGGTTATGCAGGCCTGATGCAAGACCTGGGGGCACTATCGCTGGCCAATCCCAAAGACAGCTCTGAGTTCGCCCGGCGTATGAAATTATTATTGGATGAAGACAAACTGAGACTGCTTTGGCAAAAGTGGGCTCAATCATATGTCAAACAATTTAGTTATGACAAAATTGTTAAACAATACGAACAGCTTTATCGGGAAGCTCTGAAAAAACATGCCTCAACAAAAATTGTCGTCTAAAGGTCATCCTCTGACAATCGGTTTTGTGATTGATGACTCACTGGATAGACCGGCGGGTGTCCAGCAGTACGTTCTGATTGTCGGAGAGTGGTTGCGTTCACAAGGTCATAACGTATATTACTTGGCGGGCGCTACCAACCGAAGCGACCTAAAAAACGTCTACAGCTTAAGCCGTAATATCGGTGTCCGCTTTAACGGCAATCAAATGCGCATACCCTTAATTTCGTCACGTCGCCAGATTCATCAGCTTTTAAATCAGGTGCACTTTGACGTCTTACACGTTCAGATGCCTTATAGCCCTTTTTTGGCGGCACGGATTGTCAACGCCGCTAATCAAGACACTGCTGTCGTCGGTACGTTTCATATTGTGCCGAAATATGCCCTGGTTACACTGGCTAGCCATGCCCTGTCATGGCTATGTTTTAACTCCCAAAGGAGATTTGACCAAGTCGTTAGTGTCTCGCCCGCTGCTCAGGGTTTCGCCCGTCGAGCCTTTCACCTTAAGAGCATAATTTTGCCTAATGCTATCGAGTACCAAAGATTTCATACGGCCCAACCTCTGCCCGAAAGATCGGCCGACAAAACGGTCCAAATCCTATTTTTGGGTAAGTTAGTGCCTCGGAAAGGTTGTCTTGTTTTACTCCAAGCCATCAATCATTTGGTGCGCCAGAATATCAACCGGCAACTTAAGGTAACCATTTGTGGCGACGGTCCATTGGCCGTTGAACTCAAACGCTTTGTTAGCAACAGCAACCTAGAAAGCTACGTTAGTTTTGCTGGTTTCATTTCTGAGGAGGAAAAGCCCCAATATTATGCCTCAGCAGATATTACCGTCTTTCCAAGCCTGGGTGGCGAGAGTTTTGGCATTGTCCTAATTGAGGCGATGGCTTCCGGTCGAGCTGCCGTGCTAGCCGGTAATAACGACGGCTATCGCTCGGTCCTTGGTTCGTGTCCAGGCGATGTTTTATTTGATCCCCAAGACCCGGCGGAGTTGGCGACAAAATTATCGTCAATCATCCAAAATAAGGCGTTGCGACACGAAGTGGCTAATTGGCAAGCCAGCCGCGCTAAGGATTTTGATATCGATCTAGTTGGATCACAACTGCTTAAAATTTATGACGCAGCATTGCAGCAGCGTCGGAACGTGCGATAATGTAAGCTATGAAATTCCCCTTTTCATCTTCATCGGAGTCCGAGGTGTCAGTTACCATCACAGTCAAGACATTTTTGAAGGTTTTGCTGTTAATTGTGGTCACCATCGTCTTGCTGGCCGCACTTCGTAAGGCAGAATACGCCATTGTCTTAGTTTCCATTGCCTTTTTCCTGGCTTTAGCCCTCAATGAGCCGGTTAGTTTCATCGAAAGGCACTTACCGGGTCCACTCAGGGGTAGTCGTAGTCTTGCGACGTCAATATCTTTTTTGATTGTTATCGCCTTTTTGGCCATTGTTTTGCTCAACCTCATCCCGCCGGTAGTCCACCAAACTGAGTCGTTTATTAATGACGCCCCAAGATTAGTTCAGGATCTTAGAGGTAATAACAGCGCCCTAAGTCGATTCGTCAAAGAGTATCATTTACAAAAACAGATTGATAATTTTTCGCAAGGTTTAACCTCAAGATTGCAAAACAGTAGCGGCACAGCCGTTTCGGCGATTACCAAAATTGCCAGCAGTGTATTTGCCATTATTACCATCTTAGTCTTAACGTTTATGATGCTGATTGAGGGCCCCCACTGGTTGAAATTTGGCAGTCAGTTTGTGCCAAGTAATCACCGCGACCATGTCACCACATTGTTGGGCAACATGTACAAAGCAGTTAAGGGTTACGTCAACGGGCAGGTCCTGCTGGCCGCCTTTGCAGCCCTTGTTGTACTGCCGGGACTGTTGATCTTCCATGTGAGCTACCCGATTGCCCTAATGGCGGTCATCTTTATCTGCGCCTTAATACCAATGATCGGCCACACCATAGCCATCGTTATTGTTACTGTGGTGGCCTTGTTCCATTCCGTCTTTTCCGGTCTGGGAATTTTCGTCTATTACCTCCTGTATCAGCAAATTGAAGCTTATTTGATTCAGCCTCGCCTGCAGTCCAGTACGACTAAGTTATCGCCGTTTATGGTTTTCTTGGCACTAGTGATAGGTGTCAGTTTTGGTGGGCTAATCGGTGGCCTAGTGGCTATCCCGATGATGGCCTGTTTACGCGTTTTAACGCTAGATTATCTGCAAACCAGGCATTTATTGCCCAGTCATAGCTCAAACGCCGAGACTGACACTAAGTAGTGTGCGGATTGTCTGTTCGATACCAGACAGTTCCTTGTGGTGTATCTCTTAGACCAATTCCCTGGTCTGCTAGCTGATGTCGAGCAGCATCAGATGTCGGCCAATCTTCAGCGGCTCTGGCGGCCGTTCGCTGCTTAATAAGTTGCTTTTGGGCCTCCGAGATGTCTGGTCGGCTGGCAAGCTGCAAGCCTAGCAGTTGATCAATTGACTCTAGAAACTGTCGAAAAGCTTTTATTTCCTCTGGACTTAACAGACTCTCCTCAAGCTGAGTTTGAAGCTGACTTAAGCTGGCTAAAACTGCCGGGGTATTAAGATCGTTCTGCATGTCGCCAAGGATACGCTTAAAAACATCGCCAAAATTGGTCGACTTGGCTGAACTACCAAGCGGCTGCCAAATCAGATCAGCCATGGCTTCCAAAGCCTTAAGGCGCTGATTTGCAGCTCTAAGGCTTTGCCAACTGAATTTACTTTGACTTCGATAGTGCGATTCTAGGACGTGAAGGCGAAAAGCCATTAGGCTCAGGCCTTTGGCTTCAATGTCTTCAAGTGAAATGGTGTTGCCGAGTGACTTGGATATTTTTTCATTATCAACAGTGACATGATTGGCGTGCATCCAATAATTAGCTAACGGTCGGCCGGTGACGGCCTGACTTTGAGCAATTTCGTTCGTATGATGAACCGGGATGTGATCAATACCGCCGGCATGCAAATCGATAGTAGCACCTAAATACTTCATGCTCATGGCTGAACACTCGAGGTGCCAACCCGGAAAGCCCTTTCCCCACGGACTGTCCCATTCCATATCGCGTTGGTGATCTTTTGGCGAAAACTTCCAAAGAGCGAAATCAGTCATTTGACGTTTCTGTGGGTTAAATTCAACCCTAGCGCCGGCCTGCTGCACATCAACATCAAGCCTGGCAAAATCGGCGTAATGGGGAAATTTTGAGGTATCGTAATAAACACCATCATCGATCACATAAGTATAACCTTTAGCTTCCAGTTGCTGAACAAGTTGAATTTGCTCTGCAATATGATCGGTGGCCTTTGGCAAATAATCAGGGCGACGGATATTGAGACGGGCTAATCCTTTAACAAAGTAGTCGCCATAAAAATCCGCCACTTGCCAAGCTGTTTTACCTTCACGGCGGGCGCCTTTTTCAAGCTTATCCTCACCGTCATCGGCATCACTGACTAGGTGACCAACGTCAGTAATATTCATCACCCACCTAACCTTTAAACCTGATGCCTGAAGCGTCCGCACAACCAGATCATAACGAATAAAAGTAAACCAGTTACCAATATGTGGATAATAATAAACAGTTGGCCCACAAGTATAGACTGTCACTTCTGGCGAATGCTGAGGTCTAAGGACTTCAATCTGTCTGGTCAGGGTGTTGTACAGCTTCATTGGGCTTTTGCTCCTTCATGAGATTATCTAGTAGTTCGGCGCAGATCTCAAGACATTGAGTTCGAAGTTCATTGAGCGTTCGCCCATCTGTCACTTTGAAACCACTAGCATTAGGATGCCCGCCTCCGCCCATTTTCTCGGCTAGCTTGTCGGCTACACCATAGCCGGGATTGGTTCGGATGGCACCAGTTACATGACCATCGTCGTATTGTTTGAAGACAATGGCCGCGGCCACACCAACGATTTGAAGCATATCACCTTGAATCAGCGGAGCTGGATTATAAAGTGGGCTATACTCGTTAATCTCACCTTGGGGGATGCTAACAGAAGCGACTCGTCCATCAGCCGATAGCTCGGTTCGATCAATTAGCTCGGCTTTATACTTAAAAATCGTCACAGGCATTTTAGAATATTCTCGCCGGAGTTCTTCCAGCTGTGGTCGATTGACACCAGCTTCAATCAATTCGGCCATTACCTCATAAGTCTGCGATCTAGCCAGGTCATTAGACAAGCCCTGTGTATCGCCCAAGATAGCTGTCATAATAAACTCACCAGCCATCTGATTGACCGGCCAATTTAGCTGTTTAGCTAGGTGATAAAGTAATTCCCCAGTTGATGAAACAGTACTATCGTTAATGGCCACTTTGGCAAACTCTAGAGCATGCTCAACGGTCGCATGATGGTCTAGAACGATCGTCGGTTTGGTGGCTACCCAGTTTAATTGGCCGCTATTTTGTAATTTTTCAAGTAAGGTATAGGTTGAGGCATCAACGATAATGCTGGCGTCAAATTGCTTGGGTAAATCCTTACTAACGCGGTCCCAGCCCACTAGGTATCGAATATAGGTTGGCATATCTATGCCGCAGTAGAGTGACACATGTTTACCGATATCTCCCAGAATGTGCTCGAGGGCCAGGCTAGTGCCCAACGAGTCAGCATCGGGATTATCGGCCTGGATAATAACAATGTGCTGGGCGGTGTCGATAATCGACTTTAGGTCTGTTGCTTTGGGATATGGCATAATAATTTAACTTTAGGTTCTATTTATAGGATGGTCCGGCCTTCCAGTGCTCGTCCTAAGGTAATTTGATCGGCATATTCTAGGTCGACACCAATCGGCAACCCGCGCGCTAATCGAGTAAACTTTATTTTTTGGTCACCAATCTGTTGACGAATGTAGAGTGCCGTTGATTCGCCTTCTACGCTGGCGTTGGTAGCGATGATTACTTCTTTGACTTTATCTTGATGAATCCGCTCGACCAACTCCTTAATGTGCAGTTGATCGGGTGAAATGCCATCAATCGGTGAGATAAGGCCACCCAGGACATGGTAGGTGCCATGATACTGACCGGTCGCTTCCAGGGCTACAATATCAAACGGCTCGGCCACTACGGCTACGGTTGTCTTGTCTCGGTTTGGATCAGTGTAAAGATCAGCTAGCTGTTGATCAGCAGCAACTAGCGCGAAAGTCTTCTGGCAGTAACCAATGTCATCCTTTAGCCGTTTAAGGGCCTCTGCTAGCCTAAGACTAGCGTCTTCGTCGTGCTTAACGAGATAGTAGGCGTAACGCTCGGCGGTCCGCGGTCCAACACCCGGCAAGGCGCCAAAGGCCTCAACTAGATCAGTTAGTGCTGGCGGTAATACTCGCATGGCGGCTGCTTCAGAGTCCAAGGCTACCAAGCGCCCCCATCATTGGCTGCATTTTTTCGGCAGCTATCCGCTGACTCTGTTGGATAGCATCTTTGACGGCATCTTCCAACCACCGCTCTAATTGGTGAATATCATTAACATCGATGTATTCAGGGTTGATAGTTATCTTCTTAATCTTCTGATCACCGCTAATCTCAACCTTGACCGCACCGTCGCCCTTTTCAATCGTTAAAACCTGCTGTTCCAATTCCTTCTGAAGTTTTTTCATCTTGTGAAGCATTTTAACTTGGTCTAAACGGCCCATATCTAAAATATCCTTTCCGTCTTGGCCTATTATCTCAAGGCGCGCAACGTCAAACACTTTAACTTATTTAGTCTATAACATCCCTCATTGTAGCAAATTTAGGTGTTTATGGTGAATCGCGGTAAACGGCTATTGTCTGGGGATTGTTCGGCCAGGCTACGAAGTATTGTTGCAGGCCGTAAAAACACGATACGGCGATAACGGCCGACAATAGTGCAAAACCAAATCCCCTAGCCAGTGGGTTTCGTGGATAAACGCTCAGCCAGAAGTGCAAGATATAGGCAATTCCGGCCACGATCACTAAGTAGACGACTGGCACAATCACGCTGAGATTAACCGGACCACCCAGGCTGACCAGGATTACGCCAAGTAAGCAGTAACTAGCAATCATACGGGTTCGAATTGCCTGCCAGTGTTTGGCATAGAAAACCAAACCGGCCAGCAGCATAACAATTAAAAAGATGTTCAGGATCGGCAAACGCCCTAGCCATAGCTGGGAATTTTGCGGTGCGTGATAGACAAAGGCGCCAAGGGTATCAGCCAATTGACGGAGTACAGTCGTCCAGGCAGCAAAATGTTGGGGTAGACCAAGCCAGGTCATAATTAGATGCGGCGTCCTGACAAAGCTCCATATCAGGGCACCGACACCAATAGCCGCCAATATTAGCCAACCGACTCGATTGACAAGCGGCGACAACTTGTGCCAGGCGACAAGCAACTCGGCCCTCTGCCAGACGAGACTAAGCAAAATAAACCAGATAAAACCCGGGATAAACAGCAATATCAAGTTGGTCAATAACCAAATATAGATCATGAATCTGCGCTTATCATGATCATAGAGGCCGACATGAATCGCTAATAAGCTGAGAATGCCTGCAAAATATTCAATATCCACGCCGACGAAGCGCCCGACGTGTAAAAACCAGGCCGACGTAACCATGATGACAAACCCAATCACCATAGAACGGGGACCATACCAGTGCCTTAAAACGTAAATAAATAATGCCAAAGATACTAACGCCAGCACGACACTCGGCAGCCGGTCGAATAGTAGGCCATGGGTATGTGGGCTGAAGGTGACCAGCCAATCGAGTAGTTTTAGGGGACCTTGTAGTGGATTTACTAAGATAGTATGGATGGTCGAACTGCTGGCCAACGTAGCTTTTTCGGTTGGACTAAGTGAGGGTGCGAGTGAGCCAAGATGTAATAACAAAGCCAATAGGGCCGAAGCTAACGCCGCGACGATAAAGCTTAATCGCCGCCAAGAAACCCAAAGCAGTAACTGGGACTTTTTCATATTTTACCTAGGCATTGTACCATGCCTACCGCAGCTCTAAGATGACCCAGTCGACACTAACCGTTGAAAGGATTGCCCGATGTATTGTGCTTGGTGTCGAGTGATCGAAAACGCTGCTTTTCGTTATCAAAATATAACTCTATGCTATCGGTCGGACCGTTACGATGCTTCTTAACTAAGATGTCGGTAATTTTCTTGCGTTCGGTTTCAGGATTGTAGTATTCTTCGCGGTAAATAAAGGCCACCACGTCACTATCTTGTTCCAAGCTACCGCTCTCTCGTAAATCAGCTAACTGTGGAATCTGAGGGCTGCGGCTCTCGACTGATCGGCTAAGCTGCGATAGGGCTAGAAGCGGTAAATTCAATTCCCGCGCCACGCCCTTTAGGCCACGTGAGATTTCCGACACTTCCTGCACACGGTTCGAATCAGTTGCGTAGCGACTACCGCCACTCATCAGCTGTAAATAGTCAACAATAATTAGGCCAAGATCTCGAAGATGGGCTTCACGGCGGGCCTTAGTTCGCAGTTCACTGACGCTGATGCTCGGTGTATCGTCAATGAAAATCGGCGCCTCCGATAACACACCCATGGCCTGGCCGATCTTTTCAAAATCTGTGTCGGTTAGATTACCGGTGCGCAGAGCCCAGGCATCAACACCTGACTCAATCGACAGTAGGCGATCCACTAATTGATCTTTGCTCATTTCAAGACTGAAGATCAAGACTGGTAATTTCGATTGAACGGCAATATTGTGGGCTAGATTAAGGGCTAAAGCAGTTTTCCCCATTGACGGGCGAGCGGCCAAGATTATTAAGTCCGACCGCTGGAAGCCGGCCAGAACATTGTCTAAATCTTTATAGCCGGTTGGTATGCCACGAATTTGCTTTTTGTCTCTGTGGAGAGCATCAAGTCGCTCAAAGCTTTCTTCCAAAATTGTTTCTAGACTAACCACATTGTGTTGAATATATTTGTGGCTAACGTCAAACAGCCGCGTTTCAGCTTGCTCAATCAGTTCATGCAGGCTGGTTGCTTCATCGTGCCCAAAACGATTAATATCGTCTGAAGCTGCAATAAGACGTCGTCTTAGCGCCTTTTGAGCCACAATATCGGCGTACTGTTCAGCATGTGCCGCAGTTGGAACAAAGTTGGTTAGCTCCGATAAATAAGCCGCTCCGCCAACTAGATCAAGATTACCGTCATTCTTCAATTGGTCGGCCAGAGTCAAAACGTCAATGGCGTTTCGCTTCTCATAAAGCTTGAAGATGGCTTCGTAGATACGGTTGTGCCTCGGATCGAAAAAATCAGTTGGTGAAAGCTTATCGGCAACTTTGACAATGGCGTCGTTGTCGATCAGGATGGCGCCCAGCAAGCTGGCTTCGGCGTCAATATTGCGCGGCGACTCTTGAGCATCGGATGACTGAGAATCACTTATTTTTTGCTTTGCCATGTTGTCTACGATTCTAGCAGCTCACCGCCACCAAAGATATTGCTTATGGTATCAAGAGAGGAGATTGTCATGTTTGGGTCGTCACTAGCACCGCTCAAGTCATTGGCAGTTTCTAGCGGCGGCAGAGCATTTTTTTCGTAGAGGCACTCAATAACTACGGGCTGTGTGGTCACCTGCTTTAACACACTGGCAACAATATCCCGGTTTTTAGCATCGTTGGCTCGTTTTTGATGAAAAGCATAGCCGAAGGTAAAAACAACTTTACCAGGTAAAAATTCAACCCGTCCAAGCTTCATGATTCCGTACAGCGTATTGTACTGTTGTTTTAGTATCTCGAGGGCTGCTTGCCATTGTTCTTCGTCAACCATAAAATTGTGGTTCTCGTCTTGAACTTCTTTGATGGTCGCTTTTGTCGGTTTAGACGTTTTGTTAGCAGACTTTGACTGATTCCCCTCTTGAGGTGGAGAGATCGGCGGTTGTACCGGCGTATTTTTAGTAGCTATTTTAGGTACTGGGTCTTGGGTTACGTTTTTAAGATCAGATTCGGTTTCGCCAGCAGGTATATCAAGGGCGACACCAAGCAGTATTAGCTCCAAAAGTTGGTCGGGGTTGTGTGAACCAGGAACGTCTATTAGGTTACCTAGCAAAGTCAGAATTTGTTGGCGGTTGCCTATTGATTGATTATCCAAGAGAGTTGTTCGCAGCACCTGCGAAAGTTGTTTAGCAATCGCGGCGGCTTGGTAACCGTCATTGCGTAATGCTGTTAGGTTCGACACCAGATTGTGGGCATTGTGAGCCTGGAGATCAGTAATTAGTTTAGCCGTGGCGGCGGCTGGCGGGATGCCCAATAAAATCTCAAGCTCTGATCGATCAATTTTCTTGTGTAGGCTACTGGCCTGATCCAGCATACTAATACTGTCTCGGAAACTGCCTTCACTGTGCTCAGCGATGAGCGCTAACGCATCGTCAGTGATGTTGATTTTTTCTCGAGTAGCTATGTCACGTAAGTGTTTAACGACTTGAGCTGACGGAATTGGGCGGAAATTATAGCGTTGGGTTCGGCTAATAATTGTTGCGGGCAGCTTATGTGCTTCAGTCGTAGCTAGGATAAAAATAGCGTGTGCCGGTGGTTCCTCTAGAGTCTTGAGCAAAGCATTAAAGGCCGCGGTCGACATCATGTGGACTTCATCTATGATGTAGACCTTGTATTTACCACTGGCTGGAGCGATATAGACTTTCTCGCGCAGCTCACGTACTTCATCAACGCCCCCCGTGCTGGCGGCATCGATCTCAATAATATCTAAATGACTATCTTCGCCGACATACGGCACACCATTAAGTTGGTGAGCTAAAATCCGGGCTACACTAGTCTTGCCAACACCTCGCGGCCCAGTAAACAAATATGCATGACTTACGTGCTGCTTTTCGATAGCGTGAGCTAAAGTGCCAGTAATATGCTCCTGACCAACAATTTCGTCAAACGATTTTGAACGATACTTTCGATATAACGCCTGCCCCATGTGAACTACATTATAAATCGCTTTGCGATAAATAGGTGTTGTGTTATGGGATACGCTTAATTAACGAGGCGTGAGCCATCAGATGGCTACAGAGCAGCTTCTAGAGCAGCCCACTCGGCATTATCACTGTCTTCGGGCACATTAACGCTAACTTGATCGCCAGGTCGAGCCTTAAAATAAGTAACACTGGCTAGTAAAACTCGGTAATCTTTATCGCCGACGCTAACAAAATAGTGGCCATTCTCCAGTTTCAAGCCGCCGACGACTTGTTTACGGGGCACTGGGCCGATTTGCTTGTACATGAAGGTGCCATCTTCAGCAATAGTCAGCTTAAGAATGTCGCCCTGGACCAGCTTGGATTTGGAAGCATAGTTGGCTGGCACCGGGTAGGTCTTACTATCGCTGCCCACCATATTTTGGCCGTCAAAAACACCTTCTATAACCTTGCCGATATTGGCATCTTGGCCAACGGTCGCAACTTTTTCGTCGTCACCAACAAGACTAACCAACAGCTCGGTAGCGGCCGCTAGGTTTGTTTCAGCTTCTTGAATCAGCGCTCTTAGTCTTTTAACTTGTTTTTCTGGTAGGTCTGCCATGTTTATTCTCCGTCCCTCGTCAGCTTGTTTGTGTACAGCTTTCACTCCTAAACCTAACATGTTTGATAAGTCAAGTCAAAATATGCACCAAACATGTGGAAAACTCAAACAAATTCACCATCAACATATGTGAGAATATGTAGTCAAGCTGTGGAATGACTGATATAAGATTCTAGTCTTAGACCAATTCAACAGTCGCACCGGCTTCTTCAAGAACTTTTTTGGCGCTTTCAGCGTCATCTTTTTTAGCCTTCTCAAGGATTGTTTTAGGAGCACCATCAACTAGGGCTTTGGCGTCGCCAAGACCAATTTGTGTTAGGTCCTTGACTGCTTTGATGACGGCAACCTTTTGGGCTCCAGCGTCCTTAAGCACTACGTCGTATTCAGCCTTTTCTTGAACAGCCGGCCCGGCATCAGCAGCGGCCGGTGCAGCCATCGCTGCGACAGCAGCAGCTGGCTCAATGCCGTACTCATCTTTTAAGATACCTTTTAATTCATTAACTTCTAGCACAGTTAACCCAGTTAGTTCTTGGGCTAATTTCTTTAAATCTGCCATACTAATCTCCTTACTCTATTAATTTACGATTTTGGCCGATAAACCATCCAATAAACCATGAAGATTACCCGACAGGGCATTCATTGTATCATTGAGCGGCGAAGTCAGCATAGCCATGACCTCAGCAATAAGCTGGTGTTTACCTGGCAATGTGGCCATCGATTTAACTTCTTCAGCGGTCAACAGTTTACCGTCAGCGCTAATTGCTCCGACAAAATCGAAAGTCGGGTTATTTTTGCTGTAGGCGGCAATAACCTGAGCGGGTGCCACTTCATCCTCCGGATTGAAGGCATAAAGTAACATTCCTTCGAGGATACCCGTATCGACATCCTTCAGGCTCTTGGTTTGACTGATGGCCTGTTTAACCAAACGGTTTTTAGCAATTCTAATCGTCGTGCCGTTGGCTTTGGCCTGACGACGAAAGTCTTGCATTGATTTGACGGTCGTGCCTCTATATTTAGCAATCACCGTCATCTTTGAAGAACTCAGAAGATCTGAAACTTCTGAGACAACTTGGTTCTTTTTCTCTTTTGATAATGCCATATGCATTTCCCCTTTTGAGGATTAAGCAAGATTATCGACCCATTAAATCTCACTGATCTGCCAAATAAAAAAGTCTTTGGAACTCCAAAGACATAATTACTCTAATGAATTATACCTCGGCGACATAATTAAGGTTTCCCCGTCGCTGTCTTTGGCAATCCTTTGGATTTTATTACAGGTTGCCCACCCCTGTCAAGTAAATTGCAAATTAGCTGCCACGGAGTATTGACATACTTCACGAATACTGTATCCTATAATCTGGCATTTTTAAGGAAGAACCAATGATTAATACCACAACAAACGGCGGGATTAAGCCCTATAACTACTATCTTTCAACACCGGTAAGAAAATCACCTAAGGGACGTGAGCTTATGCCCGTGGTACAAGATATGCAAGAAGCGCAAATGCTCGGTAAACAGGTTTATGATACTTCTCCGCCTGAGCCGGGTACGGCTTTTACGCCTGAAGGCAGAGAGTTGCTTGAGCTTGTTGAGCAGCACAGAAATATCGGCAAGATAGCCCTTGCAGAGCAAAATGGCAGCAAATAAGCAGCTGGCATCGCTAAACCGGCAAAACTTATTGCATCGTTTTTAGCTTATATTGTGTATACCGTTCGGCAGCAAGCCGCGTTAACTCAGGATCTTCACCTTGATTAACGAATTTCATGTGCTGCGCCAATAGCGGGTGAATCTCAGCAACTTTTTCATACATTTGTTGTGCTAATTTGCGATATCCAGGGTGCCCTTGAGGACTGGTCCGTAGCTCTAATAGGTGAAAGGCTTCACGAGCGTTAAATGTGACCTTCCAGCGCATACGATGACCCAATAGCGTTGCATACTGTGCCTCGATAATGTAACCTGCTTCCTGCAGGTGACTATAAAGCCCTAGACTTAGATCAAAGCAGCGTTCAAAATCTTCAGTTAAGTCTGCGTCTTCTATCAGGCGTGGAATTTCATAACCATAGCGAGGCGTCAATAATTGCCACTCTAGGTCATCAACGATACGGTGCCTTTGCAAATCACGGAATATACCGTAGTCACACATCAAATCCCAGCTGTAGCGTATCTGTTCCAGGGCTCGGCCAGGACGATGTCGTCGATTCAGCCGTTCACCCATATATGACTCGAATACGCTAACTTTTTTATCATACGGCCAGAATTCCACTTCCTTTTTGATAACTGACAACGGCTGGTCGCTAAACTCATAAAGCATATCTGGCACAATTTCCATTTCGTTACGCGGCCAGACGTGAGTTAGAACAACTGGGTCAATTTGGGCAGCATAATTATTCGATAGATACTCCGAGGCCAACTTCTTTACCGCTTGGTGGGTCGTGGCACGATAAGCAATTGTTGCCCCACCGCGATCCGGTTTGTCTGCCCGTTCAAGAAATGTCGGGATGACCTTTCGTGCCTCGTCTAGAAGTGATTGACCAGTTTGACGGGCTTCAGGTAGCTCGTCGGCCAGTAAATGCATGATTAAGCTCTCGAGGGCTTGTCCCGAGGCATAAATGCCAACCGTTGATTCGGTCGCAACCGGCAATACGGCTCTGGTTGCATCACAAGCTTGGGCTCGAGTGGCGCTCTTCCAGGCAGTGTCTCTTTCATCTAACGGCGTGGTTGAATTTTTTTGAATATACTCCGTTAATTCGTGAACCATTGTTGAATACAACTGGAAGATTTCGTGAAGGGTACGGGTATATAGACGTTTGGTGGGATCGTCAAAATGTTCAGGAATGTAGAACTTGTAATTACCATCCTCGTCAGTTTGATCAAAAAATATATACCTGGTTGATTGTTCGAGATAGGCTGCCAGGCGTCCCCACTCGAGTTTCTTAGTTAGCAAATTTGAGGCTTTCTCGACCACCACATGTTGACCAGCTAGTTGCTGGACAGAATCATCACCGTAAGCTGTTATTACTCTTCTCAACAATTTTTCGTCTTTGCCCAACGATTGAGCAAACTCATCCAATAAAGTGATCCGCATATCATCGCCGCGGCGAGATAGTCGAGCCATAGCAGCTGCGATGGTCAGCGGAGATAATGTGCTATTAAAGGCGTAAACGTTGCCGTGAACATTAGTGATAGCTTGCGATAGATAATCGTAGCCGGCCTTAGTAATCTTTAGGCCACTCTTATCTTTTACAAGATACGGGTTTTCAGTTTGAACCACTTGTTGCGCAGCTGGAATAGTAGTTGCCTTGGTTAATATTGGCTTGGACACTGCATCAATCAAAGGCAAAACAGGCGTAACCTTCTCCCACAGCAAGTCGTTGATATTATCAACACTTAACATTGAATCACCGCGGGTGCAGTCAATTCTTACAAAGTCCCTCGGAAAAAGCTGGCACATATCATCATAGACTTCAACCGAGCGCTGCAGATGGCTGATGTCGGCCTCGTGAATGTCGCGTTTAGAGTCTGTATAGTTACCTTTGCCTTGGTGATCAACGTGGTTTTGGCCAATTTCAGCGGGTACACGCAGTACGATCGACAGGTCTGGTCGGGGTATGCCCAGTGTCTGAAATTCTAAATTATCAACCCAGATAAAGTAGCCTCTTCTCTCTTCAGGGTGTTTGAATTTTGTACCTTGATGAGCCATATTGGAGCCCGTAAAGCGATTAGACAGGACGACTTTGCCCTCATTTAATGCTGTTTTTATGGCCGGTGCAGCCTCAAACCTGTCAAGTGCAAAGAACAGCGAAGCAGCATAGGCATTCACGTCATCGGCTGAGCCGTAATTACCATTGAGGTATTCCTTTAGAAAATAGCTGGAGGGTTTGTCATATTGAGGGAAATCAAAGACTTCAACATCATAACCAGCTTCAAGTAGTCGTTGGTGCAGCAACTTGAACTGCGTGGTCTTGCCCGAACCATCCGTACCCTCGATTGTTATAAACATGCCGCGCTGCGTATTTTTATCCTCCGTCTTCAGCGCCCGCCCCCATCATCACTAAGAACATTTATTGATTTGCATATGTCTCGATGCTTTCATCAAGAATATCAAGCTTAATACCCGCTTCTAGAAAGACTGCCTTGGTTCGGTCCGCTACGTGATAATCTTTGGTCGGCACAACTCTAAGTATCCCGGCGTTTATGATCATTTTGGCACAAGCATAACAGGGCGTCATTTTGCAATAAAGAGTGCTGCCCATTAAGCCAACCCCAAATCGTGCCGCATGAACGATGGCGTTTTGTTCGGCGTGAGCGGTCCGAATACAGTGTTGCGATCTAGTCCCGTCGGGATTAATTACTTCCTGCATCTCATGACCAACTTCGTCACAGTGAGCAATGCCGGCCGGAGCGCCAACATAACCGGTGGCTAGGATGCGCTTGTCGCGTACGATAACGCAACCAGATAACCCGCGATCACAAGTTGCCCTTTTGGCGACGGCATCCATAATGCCAACGAAATACTCGTCCCAACTCGGTCGCTTTACAGCACTGACACGCTTCGCCATATTACCCTCACAAATCTAACTTCATTCTACTCAATCAAGCTGGTATTTGGCAAGCTTGTAGGAGTAGCCGATATAATGGATTACAAATCGTTGATTGCTACAGCAATACTTGGGCCCATCGAGGTGGTGACATATACCGACTTAATATAGTTGGCCTTAACGCTAGCTGGCTTATTGTTTTTGATGGAAGCTATCACGGCTTGAAAATTTTCAGTCAGCTTGTCTTTGCCAAATGAGACCTTGCCAATTCCAAGGTGAACTATTCCGGTACTGTCGACTCTATATTCCACCCGTCCTGCCTTAGCCTCAGCTACAGCTTTATTGATGTCATTAGTGACAGTGCCACTTTTAGGATTAGGCATGAGACCGCGCGGCCCCAGTTGACGGGCATACTTGCCAAGCTTTGGCATAGTTGCCGGAGTAGCCACTAGAATATCAAAATTCATCACGCCTTTTTCGAGATCTTTGGTGATTGCATCGATCCCGACTAAATCAGCCTGCTCAACCTTGTCGTCGGTAAAGGCAGCCACCCTGACCGACTTACCGGTCCCCGCTGGTAATAGAATATTGTCGCGGATATTCTGGTCAGCTTGCTTGGGATCAACATTAAGATTGATATGTAATTCAACAGTCGCATCAAAGGCAGTTGGGCTAGTCTGGGTGGCTAGCTCTAGAGCCTGATCGGCATTATATAATTGACCGGTCTCAACTTTTTTGGCCACCGCCCGATATTTCTTACCACGTCGTTCCAGTCGAGAACGAGCTGGTTTAACAGCCACCTTTGGTTTATCGGTCTGCTCGGTAGCTTTGGCTTTACGCTCTTCCTTGGCTATCTCTTCGGCTGCTTCACGTTGGCTTTTGGTGCTACGCTTGCCGGCCTTGGCGGCTGGGGCGACCTCAGTTTCAGGCACTTCAACTTCTACAACTGTTGGCTGGATTTCAACTTCAGTCAGCTTCTTTTTAGCGGTTTTAGTAACTGTCTTAGCAACTGTCGTGGCTTTTTTTGTCTTTTTTACAATCTTCTTGGCTTCAGCCATTGTTACTCCTTCGTGGTACAACCATCCTGAGCCATAGCTCAGAACTCCCACAAATCTTATTAACTAATTATGATTCGACTTCAACACCCATGCTGCGGGCTGTGCCGGCAACAATCTTTTTAACAGCTTCTATGTCATTAGCATTCATATCATGGGCCTTGTCCTCAGCAATTTTGGTCAATTGAGCCTGAGACAACTTCTTACTGATCTTCTCACTATTCGGTCGTCCAGAACCCTTATCAATGCCTAGTGCAGCCCGAATTCGATCATCCGTCGGCATACCGACAACGCGAAAATCAATCGTGCGGTCTTCATAAACTGTAATGTGAACTGTTACGGTCTCACCCTGCATATCCTTGGTTGACTCATTGAACGGATTAATAAAATCCATCATATTGACACCGTATTGACCTAGCGTACTACCGACAGGTGGAGCGGGTGTTGCACGGCCGGCCGGAATTTTCATCTTGAGTCTCGCTTTAACGGCTTTCGCCATATCTATTCTCCTTTTCGAATCAGCCAGCAGCTAAATTGCCGTCGCCAACTCTCCTACCTTAAAAAGTAGTGCTTTATGTTCGCCAATTATACCGTATTATCTGTTAATTGAGAAGACTAATCTCAAAGCAGTTTAAACACGCTTAACCTGCAAGCTATCCAGCTCAACTGGTGTTTCGCGGCCAAACATATTAACCAGAACTTTAATCTTACCTTTTTGGGAATCGATTTCGTTAATGGCCCCGTCAAAGCCCTTAAATGGTCCGTCAGTAATACTGACTACTTCGCCGATTGTCAGATCAATCTTGTGCTTGGGTTGTTCAACACCCATCCGCTTTTGGATTTTCTCAATTTCATCATCACTCAGCGGCGTCGGTTCAGTGCCGCTACCAACAAAGCCAGTCACACTCGGCGTGTTACGAACAATATACCAAGCATCCTCACTCATTTTCATTTGGACTAGCACATAACCCTGGAAGATTCGCTTTTCAACAACTCGTCGCTTACCGTTTTTAACCTCAATCATTTTTTCCTTAGGAACCAGTGACTTAAAGATTTTGTCTTTCATATCTAATGAATCAGCCCGTTGCCGAATACTCTCAGCGACTTTTTCTTCATAACCACTATAAGTGTGGATGGCATACCACTGTTTTTGAGAATCGTATCTTCCGTTGCTCATTTGACAATTACCTCTTTAAATAGCTTTCCAAAACCTAAATCAAGCAGAGCCACGAAGACTCCTAAAACGACCGAAAACATAATAACCGCAAAAGTTAATTGTCGGCTTTGCTTACGATTTGGCCAGGTAACCAGCTTTAGCTCACGCCAACTATTCCTAAAATATGGGGGAACAATGTAATGGCCAACGAACTTCAGGGGTTTCCAAAGGCTCAAACCAAACAACCAACCAAACCATCGGCCGATAGGACGAAACCAGCCGCGACGTGCCGACTCATTGGCTGTCGGTTTGATTACTGGCCGCTTGGATTCGCTGGAAGTTTGCTTCTTGGGCTGCTTTAGCTGACGCGTCAATTGGTCGCTCATCAATGTCCTCAATAAAAATAGCCTACTTATAACTGTAGGCCACTGGTGTCAAGCTTAGCAGCTTAGTCGACTTCGGTCAAGTTACATACAAATTACAGCGGCGCTGCATGCTATAGTAATGTTATGTTGCTCGGGTTCAAGGTGTTTTGGATAATCACCATTTGTGAGCTATTGCTGTGGTTGGTTCCTTACCAAAAGCTGCGACGCATTTTAGCAATCCCGGTTTTGATCGGTTTGGCAATCGTTAGTATTGTTATCATCTACGGCCACCTAAGCGTGCCAACCATCTTGTTAGCCTGCATGAGCGCCTATCGGATTTGCAACCTTACCCGTCTACTTAGTGCCCGTCTCCAAAATCGCTATCTCAATCGTGTAAATGTCCGCTCAAGCCTTTGGATTATCGGCCTGCAAACTGGACTATTGTTACTTTGGCAGCTAAGCAATTGGTGGCACATTTCAACTTATCATCTATGGATAACACTAGCCTACGCCAATTTGCTATGTGCGCTCATCCTGCTAATAACGACCATGAGACATTTGCGAACTACACGAGTGCCCCAGTTAAGTGAGCTGGCCACGGCTGACCGTGATTTACCAACTGTGACTGTTGCGATTCCAGCCCGTGATGAGACAAATGATCTAAATGATTGCCTGCAATCGCTGCTAACTTCAAACTACCCAAAGCTCGAAATTATTGTACTGGACGATTGTTCGCAAAATAAGCATACGCCAGAAATTATTCGTAGTTTTGCCCAAGATGGCGTGGTTTTTGTGCAAGGAAAAGCACCGGAGGCTAATTGGCTAGCCAAGAATCAGGCATACCAGCGCTTATTCGAAGAATCCAACGGCGAATTTATCGTTTTCTGTGGCGTTGATGTTCGCTTTAAGTCAGATAGCATACGACAACTGGTGGCCGCCATGCTCCATAAAAACAAAACTATGATTAGCGTTATCCCCCAGAATCTTTTGCAATCAACCACCCGCCAAGACTTAACATTGCTACAGCCGATGCGCTATGCCTGGGAATTGGCACTACCCCGTAAGCTGTTTCGCCGTCCGCCAGTCCTTAGCACCTGTTGGATAATTAAGCGAGAGATCGTCGAGAATGCTGGCGGCTTCGGAGCCGTTAGCCGATCGATTGTGCCAGAAAGCTACTTTGCTCACGCCAGCGCCGTTCACGATGGCTATAGTTTTATGCAAAGCGACGCGGCGATGGGCATAACAAGCAATAAAAGCGTCAACGAACAGCGAGCTACTACCGTACGTATTCGTTACCCCCAACTTCACCGTCGCATGGAGCTCGCATTGATTGTTACGCTGTTTGAAATTGCCAGCGTGATGATGCCCCTTGCTATGATTGTGACAGCACTGATGAGTCACATTTCACTGCAGCTAACAACAGTTAGCTGCATAAGTATTGTCATGTTGATCGTCGGCTATTCGGCAGTCGTCAGATTAACTTATCGTCGTTGGCTCTTTAGGTCAATACTCTTATTGCCCGTTGCAGCCATGATTGATGCCATATTGCTCAACTATTCGATGATTCGCTATGAGTTCTTTTCTGTTTTTTGGAAAGGGCGCAATATCTGTGTGCCTGTTATGTACGTTATGGAAGAATCCAGCCAGGATTCCTAGTGATCGGCAGTTGGTAACGATAAATTTGGGATAGTGATCGAAAAAGTTGAACCGCTATTAAGCTTGCTGCTCATAGTAATCTTACCCTGTAACAAAGAGGCCAGCTTAGCAGTCACGTAAAGACCCAGCCCCGTACCGTTTGTCTTCCGGGTGCGATAATCTTCACTTCTGAAAAATTTATCGAACACTCGCTGCTGGTCGCTGCGGCTGATGCCAATACCGGTGTCTTCGACGGCAAACCGCAAACCATTGCCGTGCGGCTTAACAGCGATGGTTATCGACCCCTTCTCGGTATATTTAAGGGCATTGGTAATAAAATTCTGCAATACCTCTCGAACATATAGTTCGCTGGAGTTTAAGGTTGATACGGCACGATCAACTTCAGATTTAAATTTTAGGCCTTTGCTCTTGGCTTGAGGCTCATAATCGCCGACCAGTTCGCCAATTAAGCGCGGTACGTCAATTGCTTCAATCCCAATTGTCAGCTTGCCGCGTTCGGCCCGGGCCAGAGTCGACAAATCATTAACTAAGTCGGCTAAAAACAGTACTTGGTTGTGAGCTTCATCTAGCGCCTTTTTAACTTGTTCTAGATCGCCGTTTTTCTTAACAATAAACTGGGCATTACTAATATTGCCCTCAGCAATGGCTATTGGCGTTCGTAGCTCATGACTGGCTACAGAAATGAATTCATCACGCTCTTCTTCAAGCGACTTCTCATTAGTAATGTCCCTCAATAGGATGACATAGCCCCTCTGGCCAATTTCACCGAAACCAAGACGAACAGGGGCGATTGAGATATAAACATTAATGATGCTGCCGTCGTTATATTTGAGACGTAAGTCTCGGTTGGTAATCGGAACTGTAGCTGATTTAACAAGCTCCGCGACATTGATAGCCTTGTCTTCTTTGTCAAACGGATGGAAGACATCTGTTAGAGACTTATTTTCAATTGGATCATTGCGGTCAAGAATGCTTAGACCAGCACCGTTGTAAATGACGACGTTGATGTTTCTGTCGACGGCTATCACGCCGTCCGCCATACTGTTAATTAAGCTGGTCAGTCGGCTGTGTTCCAGATTAGCACTGGAGTAGAGTTTTTTCGATAATTTGCCAATCAGCATTTGCTGCTTATTATGCCACAACCAACATTAATTAGGCTATCAGGAGTGTCGGGCGATATAGCTTAATATCTTTTCGCCACTGTTTGGCCTTTGGTTCAATTTTTTCAAGTTCCTCCCAGAAGGTTGCGCCATGGTGCAAGACTTTGGTGTGCAAGAGTTCATGGAGGATAACGTAGTCTATTAGCTCCCAGGGTAGTTGGACAAGGTAAAGGTTCAGAACAATGTTATTGTGCTGGTCACAACTGCCCCATCGACCCTTCAGGCGTTTAAACGTGACATGGTTATACACTAACCCGTGGGTTAGCGCCAGTTGCTGCAAGCGCTGTACTAAAAGAGCTTTAGATTGTAATCGTAAGGCCCTAAGGCAAGCAGTTTGTGCAGCCCGTTGAACGGTGCTGTCGGTTGAGGTTTGGCTTAGGCCATAGCTAACAATGATTTCAGTACCGCGAATTATTGTCCTAGGAACAGAGGCGGCGTCGTCCTGATGAAACGCTAGGTGATGTGACTTACCGATTTTAAGACCATCACTCAAAAGCTGGGTTGCCTGTTTACTAAGTTGTTCACTAATCCAGCCTCGTTTTGACTGCGAAAAAGCTAGGCCGAGCCGATAAGGCGTCCAAAGCGGCATCGTCAGATGAACTTCACCATCTGGCGTAACTGACAACCGTAAACTGCGGTTGGTTTTACGTTTATAAATTTTTATTTTTCCAAGGCCGTTAACCTCGAACACTTTGTAGGGCATGAATGATCTAGCGAATCAATATATTACGACGGCTGGCGTCATAGCGTCCTTGATAGACATTAGGTTGTGGCACCAGATTAACCAGCCCCGGCTTAACAACCGCTGCCGCATCATCGGCATTAAGTAGACCGAGCTCTCGGATACGATGAACAACAGTATTGTATTGGGTGTTAAAGCTATGCTTGCCACTGACCACAACATAATCTTCAATATTGACTGGATTTTGCATATGGCCGACGATGCTGCTAAATGAAGTCTGGTCGTATGCCGCAGAGTATTTATCGTCGACACGACGACGGTCCCGCTTTAGGTTGCGCAGATATGCACTTTCGGCATCCATTTGAAACCAGACGAGCAACGGCTTGGCGTGAGTTTGGATGGCCAAGTCACGGACGGCATGACGTTGTCCTTGTCTCATGACATTAACGTCATAAACAACGCTGATACCAGCATTTAAAAATTCCTGAGTCATATAGTTCATTAGCTGTACAACAACATCATTTTCCTGCTTGTCGTAGCGCGGCTTTTCAAACAATTCATATCTAATGCGATCAGCCTGCACATGTGCAGCCTGAATTCGGTCACAAAACTGCCGAGCAAAATATGTTTTACCTGCACCCGGAAAACCATAAAGCATAAGAAGAACTGGTCGATTTGTAACTCGCTTTGTCATATATTGTATTGTATAACAAATTTCACAGTTGTTGAAAAGTGTTTTCGTGACAATTACTGTAAAATTCGTTAATCTGTAAGGGCCGTAGGGGTGTCCGTTAATGGTAAGCGGCGACTCTCCAAAAGTCGTGCTGTCGGTTCAAGTCCGGCCACCCCTGCCACATCTAGCTAACAGATCAGAATCGACCTTTCTCCGAGCCTCAACTTGGTGTTTCAGTATTGATCAGTAAATATCTAATTACTGTGCTTAATATCACAGTCTATTAAGCTTGTGCATACTATCATATAGATAATCTATAGAAATAAAAACTATAGGCGCCACAAGTTTAGATGACATTTTAAGATTATGTTTGTGCTTACAGCACACTCGGTGTTAAAGTGTTAGTAGAAGAAAAATAAGAGATTAAACAAACATGAAGGTACTAATGCTTGGATGGGAGTTGCCTCCTCACAATAGTGGAGGTTTGGGTGTTGCCTGTTATCAGCTCTGCAAAGCATTGGCAAAATTAGAGGTTGACATTGAGTTTGTGGTGCCATATGAAGCCAATCACGGGATAGATTTCATGACCATAACTGCCGCTAATCCTCAGGGTGTCAAGTCAATTATTTTAAGCGGCATTGCTTATGACAGCTATAAATACATCATGGCTGATGGTTCTGAGGAATGGCACGGTGTCTTTGATCAGCAATCAATGTATGAAGCGGCAGTTGACAGATTAACCTCCGCGCAGTCATACGACATCATCCACGCCCATGACTGGTTAACCTTTAGGGCCGGTTTAAGAGCCAAAGAGAATCTGGGCTGTCCGTTGATTTTGCACGTCCATTCTCTGGAGTCTGACCGAGCTGGCGGAAAACATGGCAACCCTTTGGTTCATGAGATAGAAGATATAGCTTTTCACGCAGCTGATAAAATTATCGCTGTCAGTAACTTTACTCGACGGGCTATTGTTGACCAATACGGCATACCTGATGATAAAATCGACGTCATCCATAACAGCATAGAGTTAACGGGCGTTAATCCTTTAGGCGTAGATTCAGTCAACACCTACCAATATCTATCGGCTCTGCGCCGGCAAGGCTATAAGATAGTTACTAATGTTGGTCGTCTGACCATTCAAAAAGGCCTGACAAACTTCTTAAAAGCTGCCCGGATCGTGATTGACCACGCTCCCAAAACGATGTTCCTGGTTGTCGGCAGTGGCGAGCAGTACATTGAGTTATTGACCTTAGCGGCCGATTTGGGAATAGCCAAGAACGTTATCTTCACTGATTTTCAGCGCGGCAAGCCCTGGCGAGATGCTTTTTCGATCGCCGACCTCTTCGTGATGCCTTCGGTGTCGGAGCCTTTCGGTTTGGCGCCGCTAGAGGCCATTTGCTATGGAGCACCGGCTCTGATCAGTAAGCAATCCGGCGTTAGTGAAGTCCTTTATAACGCTCTTAAAGTCGACTTTTGGGATATCAACGAGATGGCCAATCAGATTATTGCTACCGTTCAGAACACGCCATTGCACGATGAATTAATAAGAAACGCTTCAGCTGAACTGAATAACTTCTCATGGGATGGCGCCGCCGACAAGTTACTGGGACTCTATCAACAGTATGCCCCGGAGGGAGCTGTAGCATGAAGGCTTTAGCACTTTACTTGCACGTCCATCAGCCCTATCGAATTAGACATTACACGGCATTGGATAGCGGTAACAGTCATGATTACTTCGATTCCCCGACCGACGCTAAAGCCAATAACCAACAGGTTCTGCAAAAAATTGTTGAAAAGTGCTATCTGCCTACGAATCAGCGCCTGCAGAAGCTACTCGAAGACAACCCAGACTTTAAGTTGAGTCTTTCGATGAGCGGCATTGTGCTAGAACAACTCCAGAATTGGGCTCCGAAAGCACTGGAATCCTTTCAGAATCTTGTTAAGTCCGGCCGGGTTGAAATACTCGGCGAAACCTACCATCACAGTTTAGCTTTCTTTTATTCCAGAGATGAGTTCGAAATGCAGGTTAAAATGCACCGCGAGAAAATCGAGTCAATGTTCGGACAAACACCCCGAGTTTTTCGTAATACAGAGTTAGCCTACAATAACGATTTAGGCAGTTGGGCAGATCAAGCAGGTTACAAAGGAATCTTAGCGGAAGGTTGGGACCCCATTTTAGGCTGGCGGTCACCAAATTACGTCTATCAGCCAGTTAATACGGAAAACGTCAGACTCCTTATGAAGAATTACCGTTTAAGTGATGATATAGCTTTTCGTTTTGGGGACCGCAATTGGAGCGAGTGGCCCATGACGGCAGATAAGTTTACTCATTGGCTTAACGCTGACGATAAGGCTACTAATTTCAATTTATTTATGGACTATGAAACCTTCGGCGAGCACCAGTGGCAGGATACCGGCATTTTTGAATTCCTAGAGCATATTCCTGAACAATGGCTAAAAACCAGCGGCAATACCTTTATGACAGTCTCCGAGCTGTGCGACAACCTACCGCCGGTTGATAGAGTTGATGTGCCCTATACCGTAACTTGGGCAGATACTGAGCGTGACCTAAGCGCTTGGCTTGGTAACAGTATGCAGCAACAAGCCATTGCGTCACTTTACGACTTGCAGACCAAAATTTTAAATACTGGCGATTTGGCGTTAATTGATGATTGGCGGCGTTTGCAAACCTCAGACCACTACTACTACATGTGCACAAAATGGTGGAATGACGGTGACATTCATGCCTATTTCAGCCCTTACGATACACCTTATGAAGCGTATATAAACTTTATGAATGCCTACCATGACTTGCGATATCGATTGACCGAAAAGGGTGTTGAAGTGTAATCATGGGTCGACCAGTTGTTTTAGGAAATGGGCAGTTATTTGTTGGCCTCGACGAAAGCGGCTTGGTCCATGATTTCTATTATCCCTATGTGGGTTTGGATAATCTAACTAATGCGCGAAGCTCACAACACAAGATCGGAATCTGGGTGGATGGGAAATTTAGTTGGACGAATGACGGCAGTTGGAAGATTGCAGTCGCCCTCGCAGAGGATGCCTTGATCGGGAACATCACCATGCGTTCAGATAAGCTGGCGGTGGTCTTGGAGACGCAGGATTTTGTCGACTGTGAGTATAACGCACTAATTCGCTGTATAAAGGTCACTAATCTAGCTGACCATAAACGTGAGATTCGTGTCTTTATGCACCAAGTCTTTCAAATTTCCCGGGCGGGCCGGGCTGATACCGCCATGTATGTACCTGACGATCACTATGTGTTGGATTATAAGGGACGTTGTTGTTTGCTGATCGCCGGAAAAATGGCCAATGATGGCGACTTTGACCAGTTTTCAGTTGGTAATTATGCCATCGAAGGCAAAGCTGGCACCTTTATGGACGCTGAAGATGGTGAACTAACCAATAATCCAGTGGAACATGGTGGTGTCGATAGTGTTATTCGCTTTACGCACACCGTTGATCCTCAAGGGTCTTTTGATATTAATTACTGGGTCGTAGCGGCCGACAGTCAATCAGACGCCCAGGTGGTTCATACCTACCTAAAGTACTACTCGATTGAAAAGCGCCTTGAATCTGTTCGAACATTTTGGCAAGAGTGGCTACAACCTGCCCGAGTGAAATTAAACGGTTTACCTGATGAACTGAGAATTGCGGCTCAGAAAAGTCTGTTAATTATCAAAGCCCATTGTGATGAGCGCGGCTCAATTTTAGCCAGTGGCGACTCTAGTATTTTCAACTATGGACGTGACTATTACTGTTATTGCTGGCCCCGTGATGCCGCCTACGCCGTATGGCCGCTTATGCGTCTCGGGCTTTTTGATGAGGCCAAGAAGTTCTTCGACTTTGCGCGCGATACGATGCATCGCGATGGTTATCTAATGCACAAATACCAGCCTGATCGTGCCATTGGCAGTACCTGGCACCCGCTTTTACATGGTCGCGCCAAGGAATTGGCCATTCAGGAAGATGAAACTGCTACCGTGATTTTTATGATCGGTGAATATTATCGATTAAGTCATGACCGCGTGTATATCGAGAACGTTTTCGATAGTTTTATTGAGCCATGCGCCAACTTCATGAGTAACTTTGTCGACAACGTTACTGGTTTACCGCACGCTAGTTATGATCTATGGGAGCAGAAATTCTCAACTTCAACTTATACGACTTGTACTGTCATCGCCAGTCTGGAAACGGCAGCTAGTTTGGCTGACGTTCTAGAGAGAGCTCAGCCCGATGCCGTCCATTGGCGGCATGTCGCCAGCCAGATGAGATTATCTCTAGACAAACTTTATCACCCAGATGGCTACTTCCGTCGAGCTCTCTTGGTTCAGCCCGACGGCAATACACTTGCTTACGACGATATCATTGATATTTCTAACCTCTATGGGCCCTATATGTTTGCCAAAGTGCCCATGAATGATCCAAAATTTTCTGGAACGCTTAAGCGCGTTGAAGAACGTTTATTCAACACCTCACCAATCGGCGGCGTTATCCGTGATGAGCACGACGGCTACTTCCTAACTAAGCAACAATACAAGGGCAATCCTTGGGTAGTTTGCTCATTGTGGTTAGCCCAGTGCTACAACAGTTTGGGCCTAACTGACAAAGCTATGCAGTTGGTTCAGTGGTCGCTAGCTAGAGCACATCCAAGTGGGGCAATCAGCGAGCAATTCGACCCAGAAACCGGCTTTGCTCTAAGCGTGACACCACTAGTTTGGAGCCACGCTGAGCTGATCGACACAATTTTGGATATTTACAATATAAAATAAGCTTGGCTTACTTTTTGCGAGGTTTTACTTCGTTGCGGCCAAGATTCTTTTTGGTTTCTGTAAAAATGACGTGCTTTCTGAGCTTTTGGCTATATTTGCGTAGACTCAGTTTGCCTTGTGTGTTGCTTGAATTTTTAGATGTATAATAAATTCTCTCGCCTGATTCTTCACTAACCAGACCGACTATCTTACGCTTATCGCTTTTTCTTGCCATGTTGTGCAAACCTTTCTGAAAATCTATAACATTCTAACAGATTAATATATCTGTAACAATAATCACTTGGTTGAGTTCTCGGGTACCACTAGCCAAAAGATTATATATACCAAGATAATCGGCCCGATGCCAAGCAGCAGTAGAAAAATGAAGATCAGCCGCACTATGACAGGATCTACATCAAAGTACTCGGCCAAACCACCACAGACACCGGCAATTTTTCTCTCAGTTGATGATCTGTATAATCTTTTATAGGTTATAGGAACTTTCGTGTTGGTTTTG
>CAZLLA010000003.1:0-39584 GCA_964560315.1 uncultured Candidatus Saccharibacteria bacterium | reverse complement strand
TTATGGACTGGGTAACTGTTACAGTTGTAGCCTGATCACCAACGTTGCTACTTGAGGTTATACTGGGCGTGTTAGCACTAAAGGTTGCTGGTATGGGATACAAACCGTCTTGCGTTAATTGCTGTTCTAGGGCACTTTTTACTGAATCTGTATTTTGGGCGGCTAGCTTTTGTTGGGCGCTATCGATATCTGCCTGAGCAACTACTTGCACGATAGAATCTGTTCCACCACTAGCTGAGCCGGCGGCCGTTATATCAGAGCGACCAGCTACAGTAAATGTAACCGAACCGCTTGTGTTATATTTAGCACCGCCACTTTGAGCCGTTATATTAGTCGTAGTAGTAGCTATGTAGGTTTCACAGCTACCATGACCACTACCAAACAATGGGAACTGAGTAGCCTCCTGTGTTATATATGTTAACCCACCCGAACTAACTCCGGTTCCGGCTGGGACAGGAGCAGGCTGTCCTATGCTTGGAGCACACTCCACAGCTGTCATTTGGATAGACCCGGTGGCTGCTGTACCATTGTTTTGTTGTCCGGTTGTATTGACTTGTTGCGAAGTTGTTTTCTGTTGTTGCTCAGCCCTTGCCGGAATAGTCAATGTACTGAGATTCACGCTTTGAGCTGAAGTACTAAGGGTCAGCGTTAAACTGGCGTTTACGTTACTTGTGTTGGTAGTTATATCAATCTTTGCTTTAGGCAAAAACGACAAGGCAAAGAAAAGACCAATTATCAATATGACGATAATAATGCCTAGAAATAGCCACAACCTAAATTTGTTAAAGTTGGGTACCTTTAGGCTTTTATCTTTAGCTAGTTTTTTCTTTTTTTCATCGGCAGCATTTTCATTGTCACTTGTTGGCTCTGCTTCATCAGGTAATGTTAGTGTCTCGATGCCTTCTAGCGGTGTCGGCAGGTTATCCTCATTATTCGCAAGTTCACCGACTGGTTTGTCACCGGCATTTTCCGCCGTAAACCCTTCATCACTAGTCGGTTCATCAACGGACACTGATTCTTCTTCAGGCATCGCTTCAGCGGACGTATTGATCGGAATTGTTAGAGGTATTTCCGGCTTGGATTGTGGCGTAGCGGCTACAAAGAGTCCCACTGAGCCAGCTAAAGGCATTAAGCTGGGTTCGGTTGTTACAAGTACGACATGTTTTTTGGCACTTTCGGCACTTCGCTTGAGCAATTTCATATTCACAACGCTCTGAAACACCGAAGCTCTTTTAGGCAGCACTAAAGCAACGACCTTAGCTTCGCTACCACGGAGTTTGCCTATGACGGTAGTTATATCGTCATCGATATCAACGTAGAGAACATCTTTATCGTTTGCGTTTGTTGCCATAGTTATACCTGTAACATTCTATCAATTTTTTCACGGATTGAGCCGCTATTGTGATCACTAAAGTTCAAGGTATCAACCCCGACGCGCAATAATCCCATGGCTGTGATAAAAGTATGATCATTTACTTTGCCAGTAAGATCGGTTATGCCAACCACCTGCTCTGGCCTAATACGGTGAACTACCGGCTTGCGCGTAAACGGCAGCTGTCGATACCAGTCCGATTCCTCCAGGGCGGTCATCAGCATCTCCAAGCTTGAACCACCACCGCAGAGGAACATGTGATAAGGTAGGTGATCTAGTTTTTCGAATTCGCCAAGCGCTAGTTCAACACCGCTCATCCAGACGTCAACCGTTTTACTAAGCGCTGTTTCCACGGCCGGGACTTTGGCCCGTGGAACTCTTTCTGAACTTAGACCAACTTTGAGCTCTTCGGCCTGATCAAAATTAACGTTTAACTCACGCTCGATGGAGCGTGTATAGGCCCGTCCACCGATGCCAAACATCTCAGTTCCTTGAACACCACCGTCATTAACGACAGCAATATCGGTTGTGCCACCCCCAACATCCATTAGAATAGCGCTAAGATTGGTATTCGGGTTATCACCAATTACCGACCGAGCAACGGCAAACGGCTCGGCAGCCACAGCCAGTAGGTCAAGATCAAGTTCTTGTGCGGTCTTTTCTAGCGCCCCAATGTGGATCATCGGTGCAAAAGCTGTATAAAGTTGTACGACTACTTCCTTGCCCTGAAAACCAATTGGGTTTGTTACTGGGTAGCCATCAATTTCAATATTAACTAGAGCACTATTGACTAAACGTACTTCAACATCTTTGCCGCCTAATTCTACGGCTAGTTGTTCCCTAGCCTTAGCTTCAGCTCGTTCCTGAACCAGTTTGATAATGCGCTCCATTTCATTGAAATCAATCGATTTGGATGACTCTTTGCGAGCTACTCGAACGGTCGTCGTAGTACCCTTAACAAGCTCTCCGGCGATACCGATAATAGCCTGACGAGCACTGACGCCAGCTTGTTGTTCGGCTTCATTGAGGGCCTCATCACAGTTGGCCACTACTCTAGCAATATCAGCAATCGCTCCGGCCTGCATGTCACTTAGCTCTTGGTGAACACGGCCAGCTCCAATAATTTCGACAGTCGTGCCGTCATCGGCTATTTTGCCAATCAGAGCTTTGACAAACTCTGTGCCAATATCTAGAGCAACGATGTGATGATCGCTGGCCGATTTATTGGGAGTCTTCGAAGTAGTAACATGGGCCGCCTTATTGACAGTTGCTGATGCTCTACTAGCTAGCTCGTGACCAAGCCCACGGCTAAGATCCTTGAATTTATCAAGCATATACACTTCATTCTAGCACAAGCAAGACAAAGAAAGCTGAAGTTTCACAGGGGTCATTTTTATCCAGCACTTTGTTCGTGACAAACGAACATCATTGGCACTCAATTAGCAGTGGACTATAGTGAGAATATAAAATAATAAGGAGTTTACATGGATGACATCATGGTAGTTACGACCAATGAACTACCCGGTTACGAAGTCGTAGAAGTTTACGGGGAAGTTTTCGGAGTCATCGTTCGTAGTCGTAATGTTTTCGGTAATATGGGGGCTGGCTTACGCACTGTTTTCGGTGGTGAAGTTAGAGGCTATACCAAAATGGTGTCTGATAGCCGCGAACATTCTATGAAACGACTTCGCCAAGCGGCGGCTGAAAAGGGCGCAAACGCTGTGCTCATGATGCGTTTCGACAGTGGCGACATCGGCAAAGTTATGAACGAGGTGGCTGCTTACGGCACCGCTGTTAAGGTTGTCAAGAAACACTAAGCCAAAACAGCTTTAACTCGCCGCACCCCAGCTGAACTGGACTCTTCTTTGACAATCTTGAACCGTTTGCCATCCGCACCGAGTTCGGCAGTGTTCTGGACGTGAGGACCGCCGCAGATTTCTCGACTAAAGTAATCACCTTCAGGATCACCAATTGTATAAACCTTAACGGTTTCGCCATAACGATCGCCAAAAGCACCTGATACGCCACTAGCTAAGGCCGCTTGGGTGTTTTCTTCACGCCAACTAACTGGCCAATTTCTATCAATTTGATCATTAACGATTCGCTCAACTTCAGCGATTTGTTCAGGTATCATTTTTTCGGGATATGAAAAATCAAAACGTATTCGCTCAGCAGTGATATTAGCCCCGCGCTGAACAACCTGTTCGCCCAGAACATTCTTTAGAGCCCGATACATCAAATGGGTTGCCGTGTGATATCTAGTGATAGTGTCAGAGTGATCGGTCAGACCTCCCTTGAACTCTCCTTTGCTGGCGGTTCGTGACCGTTCACGTTGCTCGGCCATTAATTTCTTGAATACCCCATCAGCATCCTCGGCTATTGTCAGGCCGCTCGTAAAAGCTTCTTCTTTAGTCAACTCAACCGGGAAACCGTAGGTATCGTAAAGCTTAAACAGCACGCTGCCATCAACTTGGCTTTTGGCCAGCCTGCCAAGTTCCTGGAGGCCTTTGCGAAGAGTTTGTCTGAACAGCTTTTCCTCTTTGACCAATACTTCAATGACTCGCTGACGACTGGCAGCCACTTCTGGATAATCGGCGTGATAGAGGTCCGCAATTACCGGAATAACGTACTCCAGAAAGTTTTGCTCAATCCCCAGCTCAAAAGCGAAGCGGACAGCCCGACGCACTAGCCGACGCATCACGTAGCCTTGAGTTTTATTACTGGGAATTACACCGTCAACCGCTAAGAAGGTTGCCCCCCGCAAGTGATCAGCAATGACCCGCATACTCTCGGTATGGCTATCGTAAGTCTTGCCAGACAACTCCTCCAATTTGGCAACAATTGGTTTAAATAAAGTTGTTTCGAAAATGTCTGGAGAATCAATTGCGGCTGCGGCAATCCGTTCTAGCCCGCCACCGTAATCGACGTTTCGTTTCGGTAATTTTGTAAAACCTGTCTCAGTTTTAAGATATTCCATGAAGACTGAGTTGCCTAGTTCAATATAGCGACCACAGTCACAGTTAGGATGACATTTTTCACCCCACTTGGGATCATGCTGAACGTGGTCAAATCGATAAAATACTTCACTATCCGGACCCCCCGGTTCCCCCTCAGACATCTCTGAAGGCGTACCGGCGCGACTCCACCAGTTTTTGGTGTCGTAATAGAATATCCGGCCGTCTTGTTCGCCAATTGTATAGCCGTTGGCTTCTGAGCCAATCTCAATTTCTTTGGCGTCGATTCCTTTAGCACCAAATAAATCTCTCCAAATAGCCGCCGAGTCAGTATCCTTCGGTATGGCATAATCTGAAAAACCACTACAACAACTAACATACAACCGATTTGGGTCAAGACCGATTACCTCCGTCAGGAAATCGAAAATCCAAGGCAGTTGTTCGCCTTTAAAATAATCGCCAAGACTCCAGTTACCGAGCATTTCGAAGAAGGTCGTATGGCGGTTATCACCTACTTCGTCTATGTCCTGGGCTCTTAGACAAGTTTGTGAGTTCGCTAGGCGCCGACCATTGGGATTATCTTGGCCAAGCAAGTATGGTAGCAGTGGCTGCATACCCGAGCCGGTAAATAGAGTCGTTGGGTCATTTTGTGGTACCAGGGTAGCCCGAGGAATCACAACATGTTGCTTGGTTTTGAAGAATTCTAGATAACGACGACGTATTTCTTGGGCATTCATGGCTGGTGATCTTTAGTTAAGGCTTTCGACTGAAGCAGCTGAGATTGTTACTTAGCCTTGGTCGTTAACTACGTGATTCCTTATCAGTCAAAGTATACCGTAAAAAGCCTAAGCTACGATACCGCCACCCATAACTAGCTCGCCGTCGTAAATCACCGCTGATTGCCCGGGTGTGATAGCTCGAACGTCATCATCCAGTGTTAACCGAGCTGTTTTACCCTTTAAAATGATGCGTCCCTTGATCAGTGGTGCCCGATAACGTGTCCGCACCTGGTAGGTTGTCTCGGGGCTGGGAACTTTATTAATCCAGTGCAAGTCAGTTAGTTCTAATTCGTTGTGCCAGAGATCTTTGTCTTGCAGATCAGTTGTCACGTAGACTTCATGACGCTCCATGTTCTTGCCGGTCACATAATAAGGCAAGCCGCCACCGACATTCAAACCATGTCTTTGACCGATGGTATAAAAAAGGGCGCCGTCGTGTCCGCCGACAGTTTTACCGTGCTGATCTATGACTGGTCCGGATGGTTGTTCGCCAAGTTCAAATAGTAGAAAGTCTCTAATGCCAACTTGGCCGACGAAACAAATGCCCTGGCTATCTTTTTTATCAGCCGTACTGAGCCCCAAATCGTGGGCTAGTTGGCGAACTTTCGGTTTCTCGTATTCACCAATTGGCATCAGTGAGTGCCTCAAGGCATTTTCAGTTACGCGATACAGAAAATAGCTTTGATCTTTGTTGGCATCCACGCCAACCCATAATTGGCCGTCTTGGCTGCGAGCGTAGTGACCAGTCGCAATCATGTCCGCACCATCGGCCAAGGCGGTTTTCAAGAATAGTTTGAATTTAACCTCTTGATTACACATGATGTCCGGATTGGGCGTGCGGCCAGCTCGATATTCATCAAGCATATAGTCGACAACTTTCTGACGGTACTCGGTTTCAAAATCATATAGCTTAAAGGGGATCCCTAGGTGAACCGCTACTCGCTTAGCGTCTTGGTAGTCTTCCAGCCACGGACAACGCATACCCGGTAAATCCTTAGTCCAATTTTTCATATAAACCCCGGTTACTTGATAGCCTTGTTGCTTTAACAAAGCTGCCGTGACCGATGAATCAACGCCACCGGACATGCCAACAAATACTTGAATATCTTTTGCCATAACCTGTCTATCTTAACAAATTTTGATTAGGTCGCACCAAGTAATTAGCGACTTGATTCAATCGTCCGACGGATCATGTAAAGTTCGTGGCGGCGGCCCAGCCAAAAAGCAATCAGAATAATCGGCAGAGCTATTAGCATGGGCTGCCAGATGACTACAGTCTTGCTACTACCACTAGTCTTACTGGAGCTACTACTACCAATAGCACCACTGATCGGGCCGTTAGCTACACCGACGAGTTGGAGATAGGCAGATGTATTGTTGGCATCTGTCGCCTTAGCCACGATTGTATAAACACCAGCCTGGTTATAGACATGGCTGACATTAACGACGCCTGAAAAAGAAACACTTTTAAGATCGGCACCGCTACCGTCACCCCAATCAACGCTTAACGCATATGGACCAGTCCCGCCACTTAAGATAAGCGGCCAACTTAGGGTTGTGCCAGGATCTACTCCTTGACGGGCATAGTCACTACTTAAAACTACCCGGGAACCGAATTGAGCATATTGAGCATCGTTGAACGTCTCGGTTACCGCATTAGAGTCGGGTCCTTGTTGATCAAGGTTATCGTAATCTCGAGCCACTAATTCGTTGGAGCCACTAAATAAATCAACTTGCAGGCTATAGCTACCACCGGAACATTGGGTAGCTCCCACAAATACGTTATTGGCAAAAATCTTGATCAGCAAACCACTTTTGCATAAACCACTGACCGTAATTGGGATGTTAGTAAAAGTTTGGCCGTTAGCTGGTATTGCGATAGTAGCAGCTTGTGTGGGAGGAGTTCCCGGTACGGTAGCTTCAAAACCTTCAGTTTCGGATTGCGGGTTTTGTTGAGATGGCCCAGCCGCCCATACTGGGTCAACTACCATAAAGCAGCCGACTGCTAAAATAGCTAGCAAGGAAACAACTTTACAAAAAACGATAACGCTGTTGCTTATCTTCACATTCTAACCATAGCTAAAGCACCTATAAATGGCAAGGACTACGAATTTCTAATATAAACTCTACGAACGAGCCCTGCGGACCACCCGGCGGTCATGCCTACGGATAAGTCTAGGAACCACAAATATTAATATCAGAATTAACAGAATAATAACAATTGCGATAATGACGACACTTAAAGGAATAACATAGAAGGTGGTTGAACCGCTAATTAACTGGCCGTTAACGCCATAACCGAAGTTTCCTTCCAGAGTATATTTGCCGAGAATACCTACATTTGTTAAGCTAACTGTAAATTTTCTAATGCTACCGGGTAGGACATTGCTTGCTGGCATGACGTTATTAACTTCATAAATTCCCTCTTCCTTGTTGCCATTATTAAGAACAACTTTACCGAAAGGTTGTTCCTGGACATTACCCGAATTTTGAAAACGTATATCAGCTTGTAAATTGCGGTTGCCAAAAAATATTGCTTGATCACTGCCGTTGCTTTGCTCAACTCCAAGACTGGCTAATTTCAAATCGTCTATTACGTTACCAGAAACCCTGACCAAAATAAGCGAGGCCACGCTAGCTGTAAGAGTTATGCTTTTGCCGGTGCTAGAAGAGATTGGTATAAACCTCACGGCCCCATAATATCCGCCACCGGGCGTGTTTTTAGGTATAGTGATGTCGACGTTAACTTGTTGTTGTTGGCCTGCAGACAGATTGATATTACCAATTGGGGTAATAAAATTTCTTAGGCTATGGCTTGGAGCAGATTCACCGTTAAGCAATAATAAAGGTTGCCCGGTTTCGTTATTATTAGCGGTGAAATCGTCTATCTGGACCTCAATTGTAGCTTCCGATTCCGTAACGTTTTTAATGTATATTGGAACTATCTGAGTTTGTCCGGAATTAACGTCAACGTTTGTAGTTAACGGCGAAATAGAGAGACCGTTACCTGCTGCTGTAGAACTATCTGCAAAAACAGAAGATACTGATGATCCTATCAATATTAATAACATCGATACAACCAGGGCTGCACACCAGCTTCGCTTTAACATATAAGTTTAGTTTCCTCTATCTCAATAACATGCTTATAGTAGCAAATCACTAAAAGTTTGCCAAACATACATACGTTAAGGACGTCACATATACACCGGGTGATTGATTGCTGGGTATATTGACAATGTAGCTAGCGGTAAGCTTGGTGTAATTTGTCGGCTGGCTAGTGCTAGCAATGACGTCGTTAGATACAAATTTAAACCAATTAGGTACATCGTACGAGGATGTCGGCGCAGCTACACCGGGACCGACCGGATTAGCCCCCACTAAAGGTGTTTGGTTAGCAACCAGATTAATCCCAAATTGGCTAATGCCTGGGCGAGATACGTCCTGAGTCGCCATCGGGTTAATCACGTTGTTACCAGACGTTAGGGTTGTGCCATAAACATACATGTTATACCCGGTATTAGCGTTGGTTGCAGTTACCATTTGGGTTTGTGCACTGCTGGTATTTGTACTATTAATGTCGCCGAAATTAACGTAATCGCCACTGGCTGTTGAACAATCAAATCCACTTATAGTGATACCCCCACAAAATAATAAATATGGCGGTACGGTAGAGGTGACTTGGAGCGGATTTACAATACCAAAAGCTATGCCACCGTAGTCATTGAATGACCCGCTGGCATCGGAGGTTGCATAAGTTAGCAATCGGGCATAATCAGTGCCGGGATCTGCTGGGTTGATGACATTATCAAACGTCAGAGTAACGCCACCGCCGTTATATGTTGAAGGCGTTCGTGTTAAAACTAAGGTATTTGAGTCAGTTTCGGATGCTAGAATAGTAAAATCTGTTACGCCCGATTCGGAGCCCAAGGTTACTGAAGATATATCAAATCCTTGAGGTGCTATACAGACATCATTAATGATGGGGTCGTTGGAGCAAAACTGTACTTTCAAAGATCCCAAAGTCTCAGGGTCTGTGATATTAAAATTTAACAGATAGGTAGCTGATACGTTTACGCGGTCGTCGCTAAGTAATAGAGACCGGTAACCAAGTTGTGCCCCGTAAGCTTTAGGTAAAAATACCCAAACTAGTGCAATCGCCACTAATGATAATGATATTGCCAGAACAATACGTCGATAGTTATGCTGACTACTGATCGTTACGTTCATTCATAGCAACCCTAGAATGTTCCGGTTGCCACTAATGTGTAACTGGCAGTGTAAATGCCCGGAGGGGTAGTTGCTGAAGCTGTGGCTATGAATTCTAAAACGTTATTGGCAGAATTCAAAGTTGACGCACTACTATACAGTTGGCTACCATAAGCACTTTCTAGATTAGTTAAGCTAGCATAGGTAGTGTCATTCATGCCAACCTGGTCTGTTGACGGCGGGTTATTTGAGCCCGCTGGCGGGACACCCGTACAGGTACCGCTGTATGGACTAGTGGCAGTGACTCCTGTACCCGGTTGGACACATAATCCGATACCGGCGGTGCCAGCTGTAATAACAGCAGGGGTCGGTTGCCCTGAACTGGTACCACTGCTTGCCGGGATACCACAAGTTGAACCGTCACTACTCAACCCACCACAGGTTTGGGTACCTGTTTTCTTCATGTTAACGACTATGCCGTGAGAAGCATTGGTGGTTGCTTGGGTAAAAATGTAACCACCGTAATCCGCGGTGAAACTTAGGACTGAAGGGGTACCGCCATTACCTATTGTTATCGAAGGTGTTGTTAGTGTGCCGGCGCAATAACTTGTAATAGGGTTAGTGCCACCGCCGTTGGGACCAGAATCGCAGAACGTTAACTGTTCCATAACAGTAGCGGTAATAGAAACTGTGTTAGCGGTACTTAAAGCGACACCACCATAATCAACTTCCCCAGTAAACGTTGCGGGCCTGGTGGTAGAAGTTCGGTCGGCCGTCGGTAGATATCCCGTTGTTGCACTGATTAGATCCGCAACTGTATCAAATGTGACAATGCGGGCATAAAAAGGTGTGTTAGCGGTAGATGGGTTTGTAACTCCAGTGACCGTAAAGTAAATATATTGGCCACTTGTTACCGATATGGTGCTCGTGGTGCCAGTACAGTTGGCAGCGGTGGCATCACAAGCGAATAACGTTTGGTAATTAGCTCCGCCCCCACCCACAAAAGCTTCCGGAAAACCCCAGACCGCACTAGCGGTACCTCCTGAGTAAGGACTAGCACTGTTGTAATCAACAGTTCCTGAAGCAATTGTCGGTGTTGCGGAACCCCAACTGAAACCGGTGGGGTAGACACAAGTCGTGCTACCGACTATTGGTGTATCGTTACAAATGTCCACTGCTATACCACCAATTGTCGTGGTAGTAGCTGCCTTAAAGCTGATAAGATAAGTCACGCCAGTTGCACTTGGAACTGAGCTACTCATTTCAATGGACCGATTTTGCACCTGACCAGCTGCATTGGCAGTACTCGTTAGAAACACAAGACCGGTGGCAGTGGCGCCAAAAACTAAGGATATAGTCAAATAAGCATATCGCTTTAGTGCCAACAACCTATTGTGCATTGCAAATTACCTTTTTATCTATTTTTTTTATAGTTCTGGGGCGATTTTAACATGATTAGCTTAGAAAATGCAAGCCACTTAAGTTTAACTTATACACAGCCTAAAAAGTGCTGGTGGCCACTAGCACCTGGTTAAAGTTATACGTACCGCCTGGTGTTGTGACTGAGATATTGTAGATATACGAGACTGTGTAATTAATTAAACTGTTGCTCGAAGAAACGTTCACCAGCGTATCAACACCACTGGATGGGTAGTAATATTTATTTTGTTGATCGTAGTTAGAGTTAACGGTTACAGTACTCATGTTGCAAAAGCCTGTTGTTGCGCAAGTAGGATTGGCGCTTACTCCAGACAGGGCGGCCGGTACAGTGTTGGCTACTAAATTTATGCCGAATTGCTCTGAGCCTTGGGTAGAACTGACCGCCGAGATTGGAGTTTGCATAGTATAACCACCATTTTGGGGTGGTGACGAATCGGTCATGATGCTGTATCCACTTGCTAGATAAGTTTGAACTGCAAAAAGTGTGGTTGCGGTGCCGGTTGAGGTAGGCGTCAATTTTCCAATATTAATGTTTCCTGAATTAACTACAAATGTCAGCGAAGGTGTACGAAATGTATTGAACCCAGCCCAAGCCTGGAACAGCCCACCTTGGGTATTGCCAACGGTTGTCTCACCTAGCGCTTCGTCGGCACAGTAAGAACTAGAACAAGTCGAGTTAGCTCCTGCGCCGTAGCCATAACCCCCGCCGCTCCCAAAAAAAACTTCATTTACTTCATAATTATTACCGCAAGATTGAGCATTAGTACAGGCTTCTGTTGTAGAAGGAAATATCACTGCTACAGCCATCCATCCGAATAAACTAATGACCGTAAGCATCCCTACCCTTGGCAGTGATTGGACATTTCTTGCCATATATGGGACTAAACGTTTTATTTTAAGCTTATCCAATTAGTCTCCCCATAACGTAAGTACATGTATTAACTTACAGATTTTGTCAACTTCTTGTATTATATAGCATAAGGGAAATCGGTTAGTAGATAAAACCGCTTGATGCTAGTCATGGATGGGACAAATAATAATCACGGCACAGCTGATAAACAGGATAGTGATACTAGCTCTCTAGAAGAGCAAACAACCGTCACAGCTTCACCGGGGGGTAATAATGGTAACTTGAGCAGTATCAACCCCGAAGATGCTAATTCGTTGGATGCTAATACCGGTGATGGTGTCGAACCAACAGGCGGGCTAACCGTTCCGACTGGTTCTGTGTCGGCTGAACCGGCTGCAACACCCACCAACCATGGTTTTATGCATCGATTAATGGACCGACTTAATGTCTACTTGCTTTTATTTATACTGTTAATCATTTTATCGGCCGCCACGGGTACAATTCTCTACCTAAAAGCCAGCAATCAAGCTAATAATGCTGGCTCATCACCCTCACAGTCGCTGTCACAGACTGAATTGAGCCAGTTGGCTGACAGTGATGTGACAGTTGGTGGTCCACAATCAACCCTAAACGTTCAAAGCAATGCCGTTTTTTCGGGTAGTGTTTTAGTACACAGCAACCTACAAGTAGCTGGCACCCTACAAGTTGGTAACAGCGCTGCCAATACCGGTCTCCGAGTTACCGGTAACAGCACCTTTGACGATGTCCAAATCACGAAATCTTTAGCATTAACAGGTAACGGATCAATTCAGGGGCAGCTTAATGTCCAGGGAAATTTAGGTGTAACCGGTAGCGGAACATTTAACGGTAACATATCTGCCCCGCAGATTACAGTTAGCACAATCCAACTCAATGGCGATCTAGATTTGACACACCACATTGATGCTGGTGGCAGTACGCCGTCTCGAAGCTACGGAACGGCTTTAGGTAGCGGTGGTTCAGCATCAGTCAGTGGCTCGGATACGGCTGGTTCGGTAACTATCAACACTGGCAGCAGCCCGGCTGTCGGTTGCTTTGTAACTATTACCTTCACAGCACCTTTTAATAGCACTCCCCACATTGTTATCACACCCGTTGGTTCGTCAGCAGCTGGACTGGCTTACTATATTAATCGGTCGACCACTAATTTCAGTATTTGTACGACATCAACGCCGCCATCGTCAGTCAGTTTTGGATTCGACTACATCGCTTTTGACTAAACCGAACCTAGCGATTGACCGTCACTCCACTGGGCGAGAGATATTTCAATTAGACATCTAGAAAAACAGTCACAACATTTTGATGGACGTGCATTACTCCACCGGAAATTTTGATTTTGATGTTGCCATCTTTGGTGTCAAGAGCTAGATCGCATGAGCTGAGTAGGGTGATGAAGTTATGGTGGTGCGGCAGCACATCAAATGGACCGGTGCCGTTAACAGCCGAAACACTTCTGGCTTCGTCATTAAAGTAAACTCGAAATGGTGACCAAACTTTGGCCTGCAGAGTTTCGCCGCCTAACGCCGTCTTGGAAGCAACGTTTGGTGAGGCAACATTAGTTGGCCGATTAACATTAACGTCTTGCCTAACTGGCATTATTTGCTCCCGATTGTTTGCTGCTTAAGATCAGCCTGATTGTGTTCTAAACTCATACAATAATTTCCTCAATACCTCTGAGGGTTTCGTCCAGAGTAAATAACTCACCCTTGTAAGCGCTTTGGCTCTCGACAACATGCAAATGCTGAGAAAAGTACTGGATCAGTTTTTTGGCCTTGTTGTAGTCAGCTCGATCAGTCACCGATAGCTCATTTTCACCAATAATCGCAACAATACCTTTCAGTGATTCATGCTTTTGCAGTAACGACTGGACTTGGACGCTGAGCAGATAGTGTCGCTCACCAACGATGTCCGGACTCAGTAGACTCGAGCTGGTACGGGTTAAGTCAACCGCTGGACGGATGCCCTGTTCGGCAACCTGTCTGGAAAGAACGATTGTTGAATCTAGCTCGTGCTGAATCATTTGAACCGCTGGATCTGATAAATCATCAGCTGGTACAAAAATAGTTTGGACAGCCGTAATTGATCCTTTTTCCGACGAACTCAAACGATCTTGAAGCGTTTTGACGTCCGAGTAAATGGTCGGCTGATAGCCACCCTCAGATGGTACCTGGTCGAGCAACGTGGAAACTTCATTCTTAGCCTGGACAAAACGATACATATTATCGGCAAAGAATAGAATGTCTTTGCCCCGTTCGTCTCGGAAATATTCCGCCAGGGTCACAGCCGCTGAACCAACTAGAGAACGCTGGACAGGATTCTGGTCCATTTGACCAAAAAACATACATGTATTTTTGAGTAGATCACGTTCCTGAAGTGTTTGATACAACTCGTGCCCCTCACGGATGCGTTCCCCAATGCCAGCAAAGAAGCTCAGACCGCTACCACTATTGGCAATGTTATACATCAACTCCATAGTTAGAACAGTTTTGCCAACGCCGGCTCCGCCAATGATGCCAATTTTGCGACCTTTGACGAATGGCGTAAAGAAATCGATGACTTTAATGCCAGTTTCCAAAGTTTCTGGCTTACTGCCCTTAAAAGAATCGCTCTGGATTGGCACCTTGAAGATGCTCCGCCGTTCCAAGCCAGTGGCATCAATCGGACCCTTGCCGTCAATTGGGCGGCACATGGCATCAACCACTCGGCCAATCAGTGGATCGCCAACCGGAATTTCCAGACCCGTGCCAGTACCAACTACCATCATCCCCTTTTGTAATCGCTTATCTGCCAACAAGTTAAGACATTTGGCCATATTGCCCTTCTGCAAACTATCAACCAACAGCGGTGTTCGGCTTTCGTTGTCAACCAGTAAAACCTCAAACGGCTCTGGCATACCCTCGTCAAAAATAACGTCAACTACCAGATCGCGGAGCGTGTGGACATAACCTCTACTCATAAACTGCCGCCTTTTTTAGACCGTTGGTAATTTCCTTTAGCCGCTCGTCCGAGAACGACCGCTTGGCTCGGTTATAGCCCAACTGTAACTGATCCTCTGAATCAACAGCCTTTTCTCGGGCGACACTCATTGAGCGAAAACGACTGGCGTACTGAGCCAGCTTCGAATCTAGAATAAGCTGGCCCAAACTAATCTCCGTCATTGATCGTTCCAAATGGGCTACCACCGCATAAGTACTGGGCTCAAAGATATAATTAAATTCGCTGATAACATTTTCATCATCTTTTTGTCGACTTTTATCGCCAGCTTCTTGGACGGCTTTTTGAAGTTCAATTTTTCTAACATCTTGGACCATTAGGGACACATAAGCTTGGTAATAAACTACCGTTGAGCGATAGTCCCGAACATACTTAACTAGTGGAGCGACATTAATATTTTGATCTTTAGCCGGCAACTTAAAGTATTTCTTAAACTTCACGCCGGCTTGGGTTAATTGCAAAGCCCCGTGGTGACCGATAACTATAATGTCCTGCTTGGCGGGATCGTGTTCCTTAACCATCCACTCGATGAGTTTTTGATCGATGTCACCACTGAAACCACCCTCGGCAGTAATGGCGATTAGCAATTCCTTATCAACTACCTGCTCTTTTCCTTCACGGCCGAACCGGAATAAGTCGTTAACTTTAATCTGGGTATAAATTCGCCACAGTTCATCAAAAAACTGGCGTGATTGTTGGACTTGGTTCTTGATTTGAGCAATATGGATACTGGCCAAACTCTCAAAAACACTAGTCAAACTAACAATCGTTGACATATCGTCTCTTTCCTGGGCAAGTTCTTGGAGCTGGATCATGCTTTGAGCCCCCGAACACTTTGACCTAACAACTCGTCACGCAATTGATCAAAGTTCTTATCGTCATCGGTCATTTTACTGGCAATAGCTTCAGCCTGTGATTTTAGGGTTTTAATGTCCAATACTTGTCCAGCTTTGAGGTTCAAAACAATATCGAGCATCAGAATCTGAGCATTGATTGAGTATGTCTCATCTGGTGTCTGACTAAAAAGCTCAAACAAGTGCTTGCCTCTTGCTAGATCAGTTTTAGCCTGAACACCAAGTTCCGCGCCGAAGTGCGAAAATTCTTGGGCCTGGACAAAGGCATTTAAAGCCATCGTTGTCTGAGCAGCCAGTTTTTTCTGTCGGTCGTTTAAGCCCAGTCCGCCAACCCGAGTGACACTTAGGCTGGTACTAACGGCCGGGCGCATCGTATCGCGGAAAACTTTCATATCCAATATCCATTGTCCATCAGTAATTGACATAATATTGGTCGGCAGGTAGGCCGTAATATCGCCGCCAGAGGCCAGTGTCAACGGCAAAGCTGTTAATGTTTTATGATTGCGGTTCAGTTTGCCAGCTCTTTCCAGCAGACTGGAATGTGCGAAAAACATATCACCGGGATAAGAGTCACGGCCCGGACTGGAACCAGATAACAATGATATCTCCCGGTGTGCTTGGGCGTGACTAGTTAAATCATCATAGATGACCATGACATCCCGGTCACACTGCTGCCACAAATACTCAGCCATGGCACAAGCGACATATGGTGCTAAATAACTCAGGACTAACGAGTCAAACATGGTTGAGACCACCACAATGGCACTTTTCATAGCGTCGTTATCGATTAACTTGGTTAGCAGCAGGTCGACATCACTACGCCGTTTAGCAATTAGAACGTAAACCGCGATTACGTCAGTATTTTTCTGATTAAGAGCTAGTTGAAGTGCCAAGGTACTTTTGCCTGATTTAGAATCACCAATAATCGCTAACCGTTGACCGCGGACTAGCGGAAACAGTTCATCAAGCACCATCAATCCAGTCGGTAACTGGCGATCCAACATTTCGCGTTCGTGAAGCATGGGGGCGGCATTAAAGACTGGCCAGGTACTATCAGCGGCAATCGGTCCTTGATTATCCAGTGGCACACCAGTCACCGACACGACTCGACCAATAAAGTCTTTACCGACTTTGCAGACCAAGGAATGGTGCTGAGCAACGGCCATCATGCCGACCGTCAGATCGCTGGTGCCCATGTGCAAGATAATAACGTGATTCTCAAGAACTTGGCTGACAAAGCCTTTGCTGCCATCTTCAAACATCACCAGAGCATGAATTGTAATCGGCTGCAGCCCCCGGACGCGTATCAAGAATTTATCGACACCAATCACCTCTCCAACTGGCTGACCGCTCTCGATTAATCGCTGAAAGTGAGCACTCTTATTGGTAGTTGTTTCGGCCATATCGTAGTCTCGCTTTAGGCCGTTACATCGGCCTTTTTCAGGTCTTTAATAAGTTCGGCACTGTGCTCTGTCAGTTGTCGTCGCAAGCTAAGATCAAAATACTTATTGGTCGTTCTCAGAACGCAACCAATAGCAATCGTCGGCTGGAGGCCAACTTGGACTAAAATACTGGCATTAATATTCTGCCTCAGCCATAAAACAATCTTCTGCAAAAAAGCTGACGAGGGATCGGTAGCAAAACTAATATGAATGATGGGGGCGTGTTCGGCCAGATCAGCCAAAAAACCAATCAGGTGTTCTCGAGTCGTCGCATCCAGTAAATTTAATTTATTATCTATAACCAGTTCGTCAAGTAAACGGCTAGTCTTGGGTAATTTAACGGCCGCCTGACCAGGTGACCGGAGGGCGGCCTGTTTCAAATATTCATTGAGAGCGATAACCTCTCGATGCAGCCTAGACACATCAGACGGCGAAGTGATTAGGGCCGGTACTTGGAGTCCGGCCGTTTGATCAGGCGCCACGTTGAATATCCTCCAAGATGGCTTGCTTATTGGCTTCGAGCTCACTCAAAATATATTCCAGCTGATCGCTAAGATCAATTTGGTCACCGATAGCCGCTATGATGTAATGATTAATTATCTCAGCCATGTTTTGCTCGAAACGCTCAGTCAAATGAATTTTTTCGGCCTCAATCACCTTCAGCAACTGCTGGCTCATCAGTTGACGCTGTTCTTCAATGGCTTGATTGGTTTTCTGAATCGAATCGACTGCCAGTTGTTTAGCGTCAGTGATTGACTGCTCATATTTGCCAAATTCCTCCTCCAGCTTACGGGTAATTTCAGTCTTCATGTAGTCGTTAAGCTGCGAGGTAGTCAGGCGTAAATCCTGCTGCAAGAACATAGCGTTCTCACCGATGATTTTTTCAAAGTGCAGCCGGCCACGGTTGCGCAACTCTTCGCGAAATTCGGTGCTGAAAATGTGCTCAACTTCTTGTTCGGCGGCATCAGCATAGTTGGGATCTGTTTTTTTGCCGCCAGGACGGCCCGAACCAAGCCGCACGGCGACCCAAATAAAAGCGATCGCCGCGGCGCCCATCACACCGAGAATGCATCCGAGCCACCAAATTGTCATGTTTGTCTACCCACCGTGCTTACGCTTAAAGTCTTAGTAGTAAATATACTGCAAACAGCCCGAGAATAAAAATGATAACACCGCTCAGAATAACCTGTATCAACCCCCGGATAATATAGCGCTTGGCCAGCGGATTGCGCCCAATCGAGACAACACTACTTTTGGTGCCACTGTAAAGTAAGCTACCGCTGATAACCATCGTTAGTAACAATATGAGCAAGCTAATGTAGACCCGCGGTGCACTGACTGGTTTATCGGCAATATCACTGGAGGCAACTTGCAAAAAACCAGGCAGTTCACCGATGCCGTGACCTTGAGCAGGGTTGTTGGCAATAGCAATATCAACCAGAATGCTGCCGATCGCCACGGTGGTGGTACCGCCACCGGTTTTCTTGATGGTCGCCGAGCTGATGACGTTAGCGTTGCCATTAAAGGCTTCGGTCGCTTTACCAAGCACCGTTGCCTCGCTATCTTCAGCTTTCATGCCAATGCCATCGAGCGATGAGACCGAAACATAGTCACCGATACCAATTGGGCCATTCTCGTTACTGACCAGGACGTTATAGCTTCCAGAAGTGGCAACATAAACTTGGTTCGCACTGGAACCGGAACTGAGCGAAATAGCGGCCGTATTGGGGGCTACCACAACACCTTGCATGGTAGTGTCATCATTGATGGTCAAGGCTTGGACCTGACTGGCGTGACCTTTAATCAGACCGACAATCATGCCTGTTTCTAGGGCTTCGTTGGTACCGTAACTTTGGACAATCGCTTGAGTAGAAGAACTGGCCGCATAGATGGTTGGTCCGGCCAGTAGCACTAACAAACCACCCACAATGATCGTCAGTGATCGTAAAAGCTTGAGCATCTTATCAACAGTATAGCGGTCGACTGGTTACTAGGCAATAAGACGGGCCAGTGTGTCTACAGTGTATTGGATGTCCCGCTCGGTAGTAGCCCGCCCCATCGTAAAGCGCAGCGATGACCTGGCATCGTTATCGCTCAAGCCCAGGGCCCGTAAGACGTGTGATGGCTTTTGATCACTGGCACTGCAAGCTGAGCCGGCCGCGGCTAGGATGCCGGCTTCGTCCAAACTGATTAATAACCTTTCGTTGTCCTGACCCGGCACTGTGATGTGAACATTGTTGGGCAAGCGTCTAGTAAGCGACCCGTTGGTAATGCAGCTCGGAACCTTCTTAGCTAATCGATCATAAAACAATTGCTGCAATTTCTTGAGACGTTCGGCTTCAACACTTCTCATAGTCTGAGCCATCTCCAAGGCTAGGCTAAAACCTATAACACCAGGCACGTTTTCAGTACCGCTTCTCAAGTTAAACTCCTGCCCACCGCCATCAAGTAGCGGCTCAAGTGTTAAGCCACTTCGGATCCAGAGTAGGCCGCTTTGTTTGGGTCCGTAAATTTTGCCGCCGTTAAGTGTCATTAGATCTACGCCCAGGCGAGAAAGATGAAGGTCAAGATAATTAGCTGCTTGGGTAGCGTCACTATGAAGATAAAGTGGCAGTAGGTTACCTGACTTTCGGCGTTGAACTAAAACCTGGCGAATGGTATCGGCTATCCTTCGGACTGGTTGAATCGTGCCGATCTCGTTATTGGCCAACATGATGCTGACCAAAACCGTGTCATCATCGATCAGCCGCTCAAAGGCTGATAGATCGATCAAACCATCCGCCAGAACGGGTAGTTCTTGGCAATTATAACGATGAGCTGGAGCCAGCACCGATTCATGTTCAATGCTACTGATCAAGACTTTTTTATCAGAATAATGTCGCATGACCCCGTGAATGGCTAAGTTATTTGCCTCGGTCCCACCAGCCGTGAAAATAATTTCCGCTGAGCGGGCACCAAGCATTGCCGCTGCTTTGGATCGAGCTGCTTCAACTGCCTGATGAACGGCTTTAGCCGGCAGATAGATGGCTGAGGGATTAAAAAATTTGTTGGTGAAATAGGGACGCATGGCCGCTAACACCTTGCTATCCAAAGGTGTCGCAGCTGCATAATCAAGATAGACTATCTTCATTGGTTTCAGTATACGACAGATGTACTAACCTGTCGCTTTAGAGTCCAAACAGGCGGCGAGCGTTATTGGTCGTGGCTGTCGCCAGTGTAGCCATTGATTCGCCTCGCAACTCAACTAAGTATTCGGCAATCGTCTTGATGTGCCGTGGTTCGCAAATTTCGCCACGATAAGGTATTGGGGCCAAGAAAGGGGCGTCCGTTTCAAGAACTAAGTTCTCTACGGGTATCTGTCGATATACTTCCAGTTGGTCCGAATTTTTTGTAAAGGTGGCGATACCGTTAACTCCTATCATCAGTCCGGCCGAGACAGCCCGTTCCAGATTGGCTGAAGAATCGGAGAAGCTATGCACAACTCCGCGAAGCGGTTGAGCTGAATTATGGTAGCTCTCAAAGATTGGCCAGAAATCAGCAAAGGCTTCCCGAATATGAAAGACAATCGGCAGATCAAGTTCTAGAGCCAATTCAATTTGAAATTTTAGGAGTTCGGTTTGAGTTGCTTTAGGCGAGTGGTCGTAGTGATAATCAAGCCCGCATTCGCCGATAGCTACAACCTCAGGTGCCGTGGCCAAGGCCTTAAACTGGTCTAGGTCGGCCGCCTGGCCAAGGTAGCGATTGGTTTCGTGGGGATGAAGACCAACAGATGCCCAGCAGTTTGGCTGCTGGCTAGCAAAACTAACAGCCAGCTGGCTATCCTTCAAATCACAGCCAACGCAGATCAATCGAGTAACTCCAGCCTGCTCCGCCCGCGTGATTATGTCATCAGGATTGACGTCACCAGCCTTTGCCCAGAGCTCCGGGATGCCCGATTCGTCGGCTGGTTGGCCAGCCGACTGAATATGGCAGTGACTATCAAACAACTCCATACTTTAGGCAACCGAGTCGGTCTCCAACTTCGGGAACAACGTGCCAGACAGTGGTTGAACTGTCTCTTGGGCAAAGATTTGATGGATTTTAGCGGCGGTATCCGGTAAAAATGGTTCAAGTAAATCGGCAATTTCCAATAAACAACTCACCTGATAGGCCAGCACCTCTTTAAGGTGAGCTGTGTCCCCAGCTTTGGCAATCTCCCAGGGTTTCTCACCGTCAATGTATTGATTAAGACCCCGCACTTGGTCCCACACATCATCTAGGGCCCGGTCAAATTTACAGGCTTCAATGGCAGTTTCGTAGGGTACGGTATCGTGCTCGGAGGGCGGGATATCGCCAATCAGGCCGTTTTGATACTTCTGCAACATTACCACCGTCCGCTGAACAGCATTACCCAGTTCGTTGGCCAGTTCATTGTCGTGAGCTGCTTCAAAAGTCTCCCAGCTAAAATCACCGTCTTCATATGATGGAATGTGCCGGAGGAAAAAGTAACGAAACGAGTCGGTGCCATATTTATCGATAACTTGGTCGGGGGAAACGTAATTACCGAGTGACTTGCTCATTTTTTTGTTATCAATGTTGATGAAGCTGTGGACGTAGAGGACTTTCGGCAATGGCAATTTTAGACCCAGTAACATAGCCGGCCAGATAGCGGCATGAAATCGACTAATATCCTTGCCAATGATCTGTACATTAGCCGGCCAATATTCCTTAAAATCTTTGTGCTCCGGATAGCCAAGTACGGTTATATAATTCATTAACGCTTCAAACCAAACATACATAACCTGGGTTTTATCGCCCGGAACTGGGATGCCCCAAGCAATTTTATCCTTAGGTCGGGAAATGCTGATGTCTTCTAGCCCTTCTCGAAGTAGCGACAAAATCTCGTTGCGCTTAGTCTCTGGTATAACCACAAAGCTGCCTGATTCAATGGCTTGGCGTATCTGTTCGGTGTATTTGCTAAGCTTAAAGAAATAGTTCTCTTCCTCGAGTTTTTCATATGGACGGTTGTGATTGGGGCAAATTCCGTTGTTGGCTTTGACTTCCGTTTCAGTAAAAAAGGCTTCGTCTCCGGTACAGTACCAACCGATGTATTTGGATTTATAAAAATCGGCTTCCAAAGCTTTCCAAATTAACTGGGCTCGTTGTTCGTGTGGCTTGTCGGTTGTCCGGATGAAGCGATCATTGCTGATGTTAAGTTTTTGGCAAAGATCCCGAAATTTCTGACTCATTTGATCAGCCAGTTGTTGGGGTGTGATCTTTAGCTCGGCGGCTTTCTCGATAATTTTACTGCCGTGTTCATCAGTACCGGTGCTGAAAATCGTCGGTTTACCCTGCGAGCGAGCGTGGCGGGCCAGGACATCGGCCATCACAAATTCCATGGCGTGCCCCAAATGGGGTTCTCCGTTAACATACGGGATGGAAGTTGTTACATAAAACTTGCTCATAATAAATCTGTTCTTAAATGTCACTTCAAGCAATTCGGTTATCGACTTGAAGCGATACCCTAAGACCTTATCATTGTAACAAACAGCTCATAGAAGATGCTGTTGTTCTGGTAAACTCGGCGCTTTAACGCCCAGTTTTTCGGCTAGACGGCTCAAGAAAACGGCCTGACCGCTCGATAGCTTAGCGGCCGCTTCATCTAGCGAAAACCAGTCCGCCCTATCGATTTCCGGAAAAGACTGCCGTTGACCTGAGTGAGGCGGCCATTCCATCTCAAATTTATTACTGATAACTGTCGATAAATTAACCTCTCCTTGGGCTGCCCAGACGCTAACGGTTTTGCCATCTTTAAGTTTAGTTTCACCTAAGTCGATGTACTCGCCGTTAGGTAGTGGTTGACCAGTTTCTTCCCGGTATTCACGTTTAGCAGCTACTAGCGGCTCTTCGTCTGGTTCATGTTCGCCCTTGGGCACTGACCAAGCACCAAGATCCTTTTTGACCCAGAACGGCCCTCCAGGATGCACCAATAGGACCGCTAACTGACCATCATCATTGGTCTTATAGGTTAGTATACCTGCGCTATATTTCTTCATAAGTTTGGTGGGTAATACAGGACTCGAACCTGTGACCTCGGCGATGTGAACGCCGCGCTCTAGCCAGCTGAGCTAATTACCCTCGGCGCGGCCATTATACCATTTCAGTGGTTGGCTGATCGATGTAATCCTGGCAGAAGCGCTCAAAAACACTGTTCGTCCAGCCAAAACCGGTTTGAGTCGGATAGACACCTTTGACTGGCGGGCGGGTTGGATTGGCTACGTTATATTTTTCCAAAAATACGTGGTGATTATTGAACCATTGTAGATTTGTCCTGAGCCACTTGGTAGCAATACGTTGGGCTTCATCGTGATAACCGTAGCGCTCCAGACCGCGCACGACAATCAACTGCAGCGGTGCCCAACCATTGGGGTAGGCCCACTGTTCTGGCATACCGCCTCTAATATAGCGACCAATTGGCAGTGAATCAGTCGTGGCTAGACCGCCCTTCTCTTCAAAGAAGCGTAGGGCTTCAACTAGAGCCGCCGCCTGTTTGTCGTTCACCATACCAGCCCACATCGGATAATAAGCCGCTAGGCTATTGACACTGCTGCGTTTCTTTTTTACAAAATCGTAGTCATAGTACAAACCATGAATCCTATCCCACATCAAGTCGTTTATCATAGTCTGGCGGACTTTTGCTCGCTCGCTCCAATGTTGGGCTTTGGCTTCATCAGCCAACAGATGCGCTGCTTTGGCAAAGTCAGTTTCATACTTATATAGCAGGGCGTTGAGATCAACTGGCAAGAAATTAAGCGCCTTGCGGCCAAATCGTGGTGTCATATCCCAGCCGCTTTCGGCTTCCGCCAGATCATGCAAAAAATTTACATCAAAGTAACGGCTTAATCCACGATACATCTGGCGATAGTTTGGGTTTTTAGTCCCCATCCAGACTGTTTTGTATTCTTCCTCAGCCAACTCAATTGCCAACTTAAGCCAAGCCTCGTCAAGATGATAAGTTTCATAAACCTCAAAGATAAAAGTAGTCAGGAACGGTGGCTGTGAGCGACCCATTAAATAGGTCCGTGAGGCATTGGGGATAATCTTAAAACGTTCGAAGAGACTCATCAGGTCTTCCAGAATACCGCAGACTAGTTCTTGGTGCTCGGTATCATACAGCCCTTGAACCATAAAGTAGCTATCCCAGTAGAATAGCTCGTTGTAGTCAAAAGTAGCCGTAGCATCATAGCTGGGCACCAAATAAGGGCGCGGTAATCCCAGTAAACTTTCGTCATCTTTAGGGTGGACGCGGCGTAGGTGAGCCCAGTAATGTTTAATATACTCACGGGCTGGTTGGACTTCGCCAGCACTTAACTGACGAGTCCGGCGTGGAGCAAACTGCAGTCGCATTATGCTACCGACCTTATTTGTTTCTGTTTATCTAAGATCACAATCAAATTATATATGCTAACCGCGAGATAAAAACAAAATAACCTTAAATAACTGGGGTTATTTTTGCGCATTAGTCTTGGTGGAGCACCTCCAAAAAAGTTCACACCTCATCTTCGATGAAATACGCAGATGGCGGCATTTACTCTGGGATGATTGGATTGAGTATAAAACTCAGCAAGAACTACAACAGGAGTCAGTAATCCCCTAGTTGTATTCACACAATGATAAATAACTTACAGATTCAAATTAATGAGTACGGCCTATGAAGCTTCAGAACTTTCAGTCTGAGGGTTTTGCTCCAAAGCAACACCTAATAGCGCGAGATTACTGAGTGCGATTGACTTGGCTCCGTATGCAATTACTGCTTCGTAATAACCCTGCTGAACGTTAAAATCACTTTCACCTTTTACGATTGCCTCAATTGCCATTCTACGTAGCTCAGCTGGAGTTAAGCCTTCAAACTTAGAAACTTTAGTTTCAAAACGTTCGCGAGTAGCAGCTTGTGTTCTTTCTTGCTCTTCTTGGCGTTCAGCTTCAGCTTGACGCCGTCGTTCTTGTCTTTCGGTACGACCCATAAAATCAAGTCTCCTTACAAAAATAGAATAGCATAAGTTATATTAATATGTCAAATCAGTGATATAAACTTAACCCCCCAACCATCTAACTGGGGTTATCTATAATGTTTAGCGACGAGTTCTTGAATGACTTGTGCTTGGTGGAGCTGGCGGAGTACTGCCCTCCGCGTCCGTTAGTTTATCTTGGCTAGTCTTCTACAGGCATAGTCTGCTTGAGTGTTCTCGGAAGTCAACATAAAAACAGACGAAAAGACTAACTTCCCAAGTCCTATGTCTTAGCAAACATCATGGACGATGGTGCTTGAGCAATCAGATGATATGACACGCTGTAATACTATCTGACGTCGTATCGAGCGCGGCTAAAGCAATTTAAGCTAAAGCTGGTGCGAAGACCGGTACGTTGAAAGCAGCTTTTACACTGTTCCAAGCACTAGCTACGCGTTGAGTAAGATTTGCACTTATTCAAAATTTGCCTATACGCTGACAAGCGACCTGCTGATCTAACCGATAAAGTCCAACGTCGAGCTTAAATTCAGCCCCGTATAAAAAACCTACTTGCGTAGGCCAGATCATTATACCACTTTTGCTTGAAAACAGATAGATTGATTTAAGAAATTATCAGTTGAAGACGTTGTTCGATCTGATCGAGTAAGTTGATCAATTCGGTTTGTTGTTTGTCTGACAGGCCAGCTAAGAACTGGGCCTGGAAAGCTTCGAGTACTTCTGTCGCCGCATTAATCACCTGTCGTCCGTTCGACGTTAGAACGGTGATATGCTCTCGGTGATCTTTTGGATTAACTTGCGTAACTAGCAATTGCCGCTGGTGCAATAACTTAATTTGACGGCTGATGCTGGCTTCAGTTTGGTTTAAAATCGTTGCGATATGCCTTTGGAGCAGCCGCTGGTTATTTTGAACAGCGCCCAAAATTTTGAACTGCGACATACCAATGCCGAGCTGTTCTTGCAAAACTCGATCAGAAGCTTTGTATAAAAGTGTGGACAGGGCTTGGATGCGGAAACTAACGACATTAGCTGCTGACATAATTAATTTTAAGTATAGTGCTCATGCTTAACGAATCAAGTATCTGTTGAGTTATCCCTCGCTAAACTTTACTTTAGCCACTTGGCAGATATGGTACCAATCATCAAGCGATAGGTTTTGGGCTCGAACACTGGGATCAATATCTGCAGTCCTTAGGAGATCGGTTACATCGGACTTACTTAGCTTAAGACCGCCACTTAGACTATTGAGTAGTGTCTTACGCTTGCCGGCAAATCCGGCTTTAACAATCCGCAGGTAATCTTTCGGATTAATATCGTTAAAAAGAATCTCTGGGCGGCGCTGCAAAATTAATATTTGCGAGTCAACTTTTGGAGGCGGCGTGAAAAGTTTGGCTGGTATAACCCAATCGCTACTAACCTCCCAATAAAGCTGAGTACTAACGCTGAGCAGCGACATATTACCCGGTTTAGCGGTAACTCGCTCGGCAACTTCCTTTTGGATCAATAGTACCGCTAGGACTGGCGGATTAGTCGATTCCGATAATACTTTAAGTAGATGGCTAGTCAAGTAATACGGTATGTTGGCCACTAACTTATAGCTTTGAGGCAGACTAGTTAAATCAAACTTCAAAATATCTTGGCTGATAACTTCAACATTATCTACCGAGATTCGTTCTAGTAGTTCACCGGCCAACTGCTCGTCTAGCTCAACGGCTACAACTTTTTTAACTTGCTGGGCCAATAGTTCTGTCAAAGAGCCGATACCGGGACCAATCTCTAGAACTGTGTCGGCCGGTGACAAATCGGCTGCTAGACAGATAGCCTGCAAACTGTCTTTATCAAGTAACCAATGCTGGCCAAGGGATTTTCGGGCAAACGGTAGATCGGGCATATCGCCATTGTACCAGGGACAGTCAGATTACCAGTAACCGTAGGCCGCCCAATGCAAGTAAGCTTCGTACCAACCGCCATAGCGTTCTTGGGCGTAACTATTGCACCACAGTAATTGCGTCACTGGGTTAGTCGCCCAGTCGGCACCGGCTGATTCCATCTTGTAACCTGGCGTAGCTTGGCAGAGCCCATAACCATTTGGGGTGTAGGCATCGTCAGGTATTGCTGGACAATAGTGTTCACCCTGAGCCTTGGTCGGGCACCAGCCTGACTCATGGCTAATAATGTAGTCGGCATATTGATAATCATCCACCGAGATACCAGCTAAGGCCATATCGCCCTTAATACCAGACAGGTTGGAGCCTTGGTTCACTATTTGAGTAACTGGCTGTACTGTAACGACAGTTTGAATCAGAGTTTGACTGACTACCTGACCGTTCTGAACATCAACCTTATAAGTCAAAACCTCTTGGCCGGGACTACCAGTCTGAACGACGGCATATGTGCCATATGACAGGTTAGAATCGGCTATGTACTGCGTGGGCATCGCGATAGTCTGGGCAACACTTTGAATATGAATACCATTACGAATGATGGAAACTGTTTCGTTGGCTGAAATCGGCGTACTGAGTGCTGGTTCAACTGTGTCTGCTGCCGTCAAAGCAACGTGATCGGTGGTCAAAAAAGCACCGACCGTCTTAGCTAGCGTCCGAGTCGGAGCGGCGAAACCATTGGTCACTAGGGTTATAGGGGTTGATTGATCAACCACTATAACATTGCCAATAGTTCCCTCTTCTAAAATATTGCTGACCGGCTGGGTAGTCAGTCGATCTTCTGGATAGATTGTGACACCAGCTTGCTCGGCGATACTACGTGGCGTCGTGGCAGCACTGTTAGCAAATGTTGTTTGTGCCCCGTCGATAATTTTAACCGGTATAGCTCGAAAGATATTAATTCGGAAGTCGTCCTGATGAATTGCTGTGCCCAGTGACGGTTCAACAACATCGCCCGGATTGATCGTAATCTTGAGTTTGGACAATAAGGCCCCGACCGTTGGCTCATGGCTAGGGACAGTTTCGGTCTGATGATTATAAGAGATAATGACGAGATCGGTTGGGGGCGGTGTTAACGATACGCCTTGGCTAAGGGCCCACCAAAGCAAACCGCCGCTTAAAATAACGAGGGATAGAAATGCCCCGATTGGTACGGCAAACGGGTGTCGGCCCCAAAGCCGCAGACGGCGGATATGCCGGCGACGGTTAACCATCAATCGGCGATTGAAACGATAAAGTTTATGACGCATAAAGAAGACGCTCTAGCCGGAGCTTAGAGCAACTTTAAACTATTGCCCAGGCGCTGCGATGACACGCTTTTTGCACTTATTCATTGTACCAGACACAGTTGATCTGATCGGACCGGCACTAAACCTTTTCAAGGGGTGCGAAGCCTAGATTCAGAGTCTTAGTTCCTTTGCCCTTAAAATGAACTGTCACTAACTCACCGTTGACCGACACGATGGTGCCGAGACCAAAAACTTTATGACGGACTTCATCGCCCTCGTTCACCTCAGGCAAATAACGCAGTTCGGGCAAGCTGGCATCAGTCAGTCCCATATCAACCATTGGATGACTAGCGGGTGTAGCATCCAGGTCAAAATAATCCTGACTACTATTGGCTGTCTGGAAGCCACGGTCGATGTCGCCCAAAAAGCGCGATGGCAAGTTGTGCTGCACACCGCCGTACAGCAGCCGGCTAGTAGCAAAGATCATGTACAGCTCCTGCTTAGCTCGGGTCATGCCGACATAACAAAGACGGCGCTCTTCTTCCATTTCACTCTGGTCATAAAGTGCTCGGGAGTGTGGGAAAACTGTTTCTTCCATACCAGTCATGAAAACCACCGGGAATTCCAATCCCTTGGCCGCATGTAGAGTCATCAACATGACGGCATCACTGCCGAAATCGGCCGTATCGACGTCGCTGACCAAAGCTACTTCCTCCAGAAAACCCTCCAAGCCAACATCTTGATATTCCTGCGCCACGCTGAGTAATTCTCTAACATTTTCCTGACGAGCTTCGCCCAACGGAGTGCCGTCATTAAGATAATTCAGATAATCAAGCCGTCGCAAGAGTGACTCAATCAAACCTGCGACCGGGGTTATCTCGACAATTGACCGCGTAGCCGATAATATAGCGCCCAACTCATCCAACCCAGCTAGGGCTTTAGCAGTTAAATTGTCACAAGTAGCCACTTCAGCCAGAGCTTCGGCTAGTGTATAACCTTGACTACTACGCCAGGCATAAAAATTAGCTAAAGATTTAGCACCAATGCCTCGAGCTGGCACATTAACTACCCGCTCGAAGCTAACCCGATCTTCGGGCTGCAGGACTAAACGAAGATAGGCCAGGATATCTTTAATTTCCTTGCGGTCATAAAAACGGACACCGCCAATAATGCGATAAGGAATACCGTAACGGATAAAAACATCCTCAATCGGGCGGCTTTGGGCATTAGTCCGGTAAAGTACAGCATAATCGTGATAACGTCTAAAACCACCGTCAACGCCCAGGCGAATCCGCCGAATGATTAACTCTGCTTCGGCTCGCTCGTTGGCCGCTTGAACTACTTGGACCGGAAAACCGTCGCCCGCCTCAGTCCATAGTTTTTTATTAGAACGGATGGTATTCTTAGTAATCACTGAGTGGGCAGCATCCAGAATATGTTTGGTGCTACGGTAGTTCTGCTCAAGCTTGATAACCGTGCAGTCCTTGTAGTCTTTTTCAAAACCTAGAATATTACGAAAATCTGCTCCCCGCCACGAATATATAGAATTGTGCACAGCAATTCCTGACGCAACATAATTGTGAACATTTTCAATGTCAAGATCGTAAACTGATCCAGAATAAGCTTTTCTACTAACATCAGTGACTAAATCTTCGACAATTTGATCACCTATCACACTAGGCATTAGCATATCTGGATAAATCTGGCTGGCTGGCATAAAAAGAAATTTTTTATCTGTCAAAAACGAATACCTATTAACCTGTAGCTCGCTGGTAGCTTCTTTTTCTATTATTTCTGCCAACTCTTCAATCTCACCGTAGTCAAGTTTGCCAATCTCACTTCGGAATGTACCAGCCCTACCAGCTCTTACTGCGTTGCCCAATCTTTTAAACACTTGTAAATCTTGATAATTTGTGGTGTTTACTAAGATTCTACTCATTGACCAGGGACTTCGTATCGTGGCACGTTTATCGCCAAAAAGAATAATGTTTAAGTTGATTCTTTTGATGTCATTTCGAACTGTTGCTTGTGGCAAAAAGTGTGGATATTCGAAAACTATTCCTAAGTCCATCATTAATTTTTTAGCTCTCTCTGTAGTATCAATCTCTGCATAAATGGCATCTATGTATTTCTGACTAAACCGCATGTATCTATTGCTGAAGGCGTGGAAGACCAGCATAGGAATCCCGTACTTGTAGGCAAAAAGGTGCTCGAAGTAAATAGCCTCTCCGTGGTCCTTGCAGACTTTAATTATCCACATCCGGTCTGCTCGTTCTTGATTAGCCCGAACCCTTAGGCCGATATCATGTTTTTTACCGTCAAATCTAGTGCCCTTCGCGGTTCCAATCCGATAGCCTTTATCCCTAGAAAACATGAGATAGACAAAATAGGCCTCAGTTTTGTCCCACCTAGCAAATAGAAGATGATTGGGAGTACAGGTGAGTACTTTGTGTGTGGAAGTTTTAATTTGGATTACTTCACCGTGGTATCGAAACTCCTTTTTGGATGTAACTTTAAAATAACTTGTCCTAGAATACCCTCCGGCAGATTTTACTAGCTCCCCCTTATTTATATCTTCAATTTTGCGAAAACCTTCTTTGGTTTCAACTAGACTACCCTCAACCAGACATTGCCAGTCATCCCCAACAACAGCTATATTATGTTGCTGATTGGTAAGAAGCTTAACTAGTTTATACTGGGCTAGATTAGTGTCCTGATATTCGTCGATCATAACGTAACGAAACTGAGTTGACCACTTTTCACGAATCACACCATATGTTTCTAGTAATTCCACCGTTCGATTAATTAAGTCGTCGAAATCTAGGGCAGAGGCTTCTTTGAGAATCTTTTCATAGAGCGGGAAAACTCGAGCAGCTGTGTCTTGGGCTGGTCCGTTGGCTAGACTGGCATAATCTTCGGGCGTCAGCATCTCATTCTTAGCCCCACTAATCAGACTGGCAACCAGGGGTGCTGGAAAACTTTTCTCGTCGATACTAAGCTGCTTGATAACTTGTCTCACAGCCGCTCGACGATCCATCTCGTCATAAATAACGAAGTTCCGCGGGATGCCAAGGTGTTCGCCGTCTTGCCGGAGCAGCCGAACACAAATACCGTGGAAGGTCCCCATATAGGGCATAAAGCCGCGGTTTTCGGCTCGATCACCTAGCAATCTAGCCACCCGTTGACGCATTTCATTGGCGGCTTTATTGGTAAAAGTAACGGCTAAAATATTGTATGGGCTGGCCATACCTGCAGCAATCAAATAGGCAATTCGGTGGGTTAGTGTCTTGGTTTTGCCACTGCCAGCTCCAGCCAGAATTAACAAAGGCCCTTCGGTCGTTTCAACTGCACGTTTTTGCTCCGGATTTAAGCCCTCAAGGAATTTATCTAACACCTTGATATTGTACCAACAATTACTCGCGCACACTTGGTAGAATTTAATCTAGGTAAATCTCTAATGATCTTTCTAAAGGTAGGAGTAGATAGTCGGCGGTGATTGGCTAGCAGCTTTTTGGGTGAGTTGCTCAGTCATCAGGAATTTCGGTAGTAGCGGTGTGGTAGCTGGATCAACAAAAGCAACTTCCGCGATCTCGATAAGACCGTGAGTCGTTTTAGATAAATCAACTTCCAGATAGTCTTCGCCATTAACGGCGTGAAAGAAAAACTCAAGGAAATCGACACCTTTGGAAGTAAATTGTTGAATATATAACAAATTACCAATTGTCGGCTTTATGCCTGTTTCTTCAACCATTTCGCGCTCGACGCCATCAATTAACCCCTCGCCATCCTCTAGGCCACCGCCCGGTAAACACCAGTTGTCAGCTACGTTGACAGCTTTTCCGCTGTAGTGCTTTTGTCTTACAGCAAGCAGCTTACCGTCGTGCAATGCGATGGCTCTTACGGATATTCGCCTCATCACTTGATTATTATAGCAAGCTATTTTCGGTAGCTATTTATAGACCAGCCTCGATCATGAACTAAAAAAGTGTGTTAACGCGTGAATGTGACCTAACCTTAAGAGACCAGCATCTAGAGCCAAATCAAGCCAAATCAAGGCAAAAAGTATAACCATTACCAGCAGCAATACAGCTCTCCTAGCATCACGCCGTCGCTCAACGGTATTGATTGGCAAGAAGTACTTTTTACTTTCGACCAATTTTTCGAGTTCAGCTAGTTGGGCTGCTTTAGCTTCTTCAACTTTTTTGGCAGCTTCATCAAGAACTTTGTTGGGCGCAAGCTGCTCGTCGTTGCTAGAAGTACCAGTCTTTTCACTGTGGGTACCGGGTTCTGTGACTGAATCTTTGGATTCGACTTCGCTTGATGGGGTTTCGGGCATTTCCGACTCGGTTGGTTCCGGATCAATCGATTCTTCGACCGGCTTATCGTCAGAATCATCGTTTGACATCACTGCCGCTGGTTCATTTTTATCGCTGGCTACCGGCTTGTCGTCTTCAGTATCGGCGGACTTGGTTTGGTCGTCGGTTGTCTCGGCTGGCGTCTCAGTGGCTTTAGTTGCCTCTTTGGGTAATTTTGGGGCAGTCGGTGGCATAACCGTAGAAGCTTGGTGATCAGCCGATATGTCGCCCTCCGGCTTTGGCATTTCCCCCGACGAAGTATCTACAATGTCAGTGTCGATGGGTATATTACTTACCACCATGGGATCTTGCTTTAAGAGTGGTCGATTAGTAACAATGATTGGACGGCTGGAGGCCGACGGTTCGCTCTTGCCGGGTTCTGTGACATCAATTACTCGCCGCGGTTTAGGATCTTCTTTACCGTTCGCCATTGTCTTTCCTTTGCTCTTGTAACATTCGGTAAGCTGAATCAACAATGGCTGAAAACTTATGATAGTTCAAACTGGCACCACCAACTAAAGCGCCGTCACAATCGTCTATCTCTAGATAACCACGAACGACTTGTTCATCGACACTGCCACCGTAAAGGATGCGAACGGATTCAGCTGCTTTTTCACCGTAAAGTTCTCCGATTTCATATCTAATACGCTTCATGACCTCTTCGGCCTCGTGAGGTTTGGCCAAAATACCGCCAAACGTACTAATTGCCCAAACTGGTTCGTAGGCAATTATCATGTCTTCAACATCGTTGGCCGTAAGGTTGCTCAGGGCTGTCGTTAACTGATCATGGATGACCTGTTTGGTTTCACCGGCTTTGCGTTCCTGCTCCGTTTCACCGATACATAAGAGCGGTGTAACCCGATTACGAACCGCAGCCGCGACTTTATCCCGGACTACTTCAAGAGTTTCGTGAAAATAAATACGGCGTTCGGAATGTCCAATGATCACATAGTGAGCTAAATCGCGGAGCATAGTAAAACTAACTTCACCAGTGTAGGCTCCTTCGTCTTTAAAGTAGGCGTTCTGGGCAGCTAGCCGGAACTTGCGCCGGTCAATTTCCAAGCTCAAAGGCTGCAGACTCAACAAGCTTGGTGCCAGCACCACTTCCAGATCGCGGTGGACTTGGATCAAACCGTTGAGGCGGTGCACTAATAAACTGGCCTCATTAGTATTGAGATTCATTTTCCAGTTACCAACAATCATTAACTTGCGCATCGGACACCCTTCTTAGTGAGCAGTCAGTTTGAACATAACTCTTATGGTTTATTGTACATCATCTTTATTCTGAAGTGCTTCGACGCCAGGTAATTGACGACCGGCCATCAGCTCTAATGAAGCTCCGCCACCGGTCGAAACATGGTTAAAGGCTCCAACTAGTCCCCGCTGGGCAATGTACGCGACCGTATCACCACCACCAACCAGACTGAAAGGTCGATGGCCAAATTGGCCCAAGATAGCCTCAATTACCAGTTGCGTACCGTGCGCGTAAGGCCCGATCGGCCCCTGCAGACCAGCGGTCTCGGCTACTCCTAACGTGCCATTCCAGACGACCGTATTAGCTAGTTGTACTGTCCCGGCTATAAACGAGCCAGAAAACGGTCCGATATCCAGAATCATTTCGTCGTCTTTGATTTGGCTGGCTTCGTGTGGTGGACGTTTTGGGTAATTCTCAATGTCGGCAATAACATGAGCGCTCCAGTCAACGATGCGCGTTGGAGCGGTCTTGTCAATTTGAGTGGCCACAACACCATCTTGCGGCAAATATAAGACAAAGTGCTGATCTTTGGCTTTGGTGCGAGCCCGACGAATGATGTCCTTAGCTATGTTGAGATCTTCCGGCTCAATCTTGCTTTTAGCGACTGAAATGTCTTCCGCCGCCAGAAATGTGTTGGCCATAGCGCCGCCAACAGCTACAACGTCAGCTATATCTATAAATTTATTGAGGACATCAATTTTGTCGGAGATCTTGGCACCGCCGATAACTGCCATAAGTGGACGCTTGGGATTCTCCATGACGTTAGTAATGGTATCGACTTCTTTTTCTAGCAGTAGTCCAGCTACACTGGGCAAAAATTTGGTAATCGCCACGGTGCTGGCATGAGCTCGATGGACAACCCCAAAACCATCCTGGACAAAAACGTTAGCCAGACTAGCTAACTGGCCAGCAAATTGCTCGTCATTTTTTTCTTCTTCTGGATGAAATCGTAGGTTCTCTAATAACAGAACGTGCCCCGGCTGTAGAGCACTGACGGCTTTTTTTGTTTCTGGACCAAGACAATCTGGCGCAAAAGTTACAATGTCACTACCCAGTAGTTCACCCAGTCTTTTGGCTACTGGGAAAAGACTATCGTCAGGGCTTGGTTTACCATCCGGCCTTCCTAGATGTGAGCAGATAACTAACTTAACACCTTTTTCTAATAAATATTGGACGGTCGGTAGTGATTGCTGAATTCGATAGTCGTCAGTAATCCGGCCGTTTTCCAGTGGCACGTTGTAATCAGCCCGCAAGAGTACGATCTTGCCGTTTAAATCGATATCCTTGATGGTTTTTTTGGTAAACAAGCTAATCCCACCCCGTAATATTGCTACTGTTTATTCTACCACGCGAATCTAATTGCGTATTCTCAGTGCATCATTAACACAGTGTCGCATATTTTCAGACATCTTTATGTCACCAACATTACCCTCGTTTACCCATATGAAGGCGTCGTGTTCTTCAGGATCTAGCATGACTTTACCGGGCTCCACTTCAACAATGAAGTTAATTTGCCTGGCTTTTGGCTTTTTATCCGTCGAGTAATCAAAACCTTTGAATGTTGCAATGATCTTAGATATGCTCAACCCAGTTTCTTCTTTGATTTCCCGAGTTGCCCCTTCGGTGATAGTCTCGCCTTCATCGACACCGCCGCCTGGTAGTTCAAAGTTACCAGCTAAAAAATCTCCTTTGGCGCGGCGAACCATAAGTATTCTATTATCTACCAGGATTGCGACACCAGTCGACAAATGCGTTATACCATCCTTAGCGGCTTGGCTACGAATATCGGCTTCTGGTATTGAAACGTTGGTCTTCATTTCTAAATCCATTTAATATTCCGCCAAACAAAACAAGACTCTATAACAGAAAACCGAGCCACGAAAAGTAAACTATGTGTTTTTGGAGCGGTCAGTCAGTGCTCTTTAAAACTATGCTTCTTTATAGCACTGTTTGCCAAAATATGCTACTGCTTATCCACAAGAACACAAATTTGTTTTGATATTACTAAATCTTTACCGAACCGATGTTAATGACTTGGCGGAGACACTCGCTTTAGCTTCTGCCCCAGTATTTTCTTTATTGTCTGGTGGCTGAGTTGGAAGTTTTAGTTTGGCTTTCGAGAATACAAAGCCAAAAGTACTACCCTGACCCTCTTTGCTCTCAAAGATTATCGATCCACCTTCAGCAGCAATGACCTTTTTAGCCATAAACAAACCAAGCCCCGTACCATCTGGTCTAGCTTTTCTGGCATTTGTAGCTCTATAAAATTTTGTAAACAAGTGGTGCTGTTCGGCCTTTGGCACACCCATGCCATCGTCGATTACTCTTAGCTCAACTGTTGTTGGCTTATCGATCAATTCGACCTTTATGTTTCCGCCTGACGGCGTGTAGTAGATAGCGTTATCGATAAAATTCATACCGACTTGTCTTGTTTTGGTCTCATCTAGCATAAGAATAGGAAAATCTGCTGGTTTATCGTAATTTAGCTTAATATTCTTAATTTGAGCTGTCTCAATTAGCTGAGCAACTTCTTCTTCAACAAGCTTACTTAAGTCAACTGGTGTGGATTCTATGACAAACTTGCCGGTTTTTAGACGTGAGACATTGAGGAGATCAGTTATTAAGTAAACCATCCGCTGTGCGCTAGAAAATGCCTGATGCAACATCTCTGTTTGGGTGTTGTTAACTTTACCTGCATCGCCTTCGAGAACCATACTTAAGTAACCCTTGACACTCGTCAGTGGAGTGCGCAACTGGTGGCTAGCCATACTAATAAAGTCGTCTTTGGTTTCATCAAGTTCCTCCAATCTTTCATTTGTTCGTCTTAGTTTTCGTGTTGCATCGTTAATCCTTTGCTGCAACGTAATATTAAATTGCTGAATTTCTTCAAAATGTAGAGCATTTTGGATAGCTACAACCATTTCATTCGCAATGATATTTAATATCTGTACATCCTTAGATGTATAGGCGTTTCCACTCCGTTTTTGCCCAAGTACTATATAACCGAGACCCTCAATTCGTTCTTTAACGCTAACCGAAGCCGGCACTAACCGAACCAGAACGGCAATGTTGTTACTAACCAGAATTTGTTTAAGATTTTCTGCGCTAACGGGAAGATCATCTGTAACTATTACGTTCATACCCAAATGCGGGGTTATCTGCCGAGTCTTGGTAATATCTTCATCGCTAAAGCTTTTCTTGATCGAACCGAATATTCTAAGTTCTCGAAAGCGGGTTTCTTTTATGCCGAACAAACAATAATCGGATTTAAGATTCCCGGCTACAATTCGTGAGCATGCTTCAAGAAGTTTTTTCAGCTCAATGTTGTTTACTAAAGCTTGGTTGAGTTGGTCCATGAAAGCCTGAGCGTCGTAAGCATCCTGATAAAACAATCTGTCGGTCGCGCGGTTAAACAATGTACGAAGTCTATTAAAAGATAGACTTGCTATACCTGTAGCTACAGAAAGTGCTACCTGTGTAGAAAGAGCAAAGCGTAAACCGGCAATACGAGTCGCGACGCCAAATACCACAAAACCATAAAATCCACTCAGTACAGCCAGCGATAGTACGTAGCCCAACGATCGGGCTATGGCTAGCCGTATGTCAAACATTCTTTGGCGAACGATACTATATCCAACCACAATCACTATAAAGCTAGTGAACAAAGGCCCTATCCAGATAAATCGGTAGTTTTTCAGTAACGGCAGAATGAGGTCAAATAACAAGCCGAAGACGGCCGATGTTGTGACGCCTTTAAAAAGCACTCCGGCTTGGCGGGCGTACAAACCGCTCAGAGTTTTCGATTTTCTGCGGAAAATATCAAGGACGATGACATAGAAAGATATGATATATAGGGTGTATACCGAGTAAGGCACTATATTCAATACAATCTCTTTGCCCCAATAGTGATACACCAGCCGATTGATGAGAAATTCCCTATGGACTATTAGGGGAATACAGAATGCAAGAAAGCCTAGTATCACGGGGTATAGTAACCTCCGGCGAATTCGTAACGATGAATGGAATGCCTCGGCAAATACAATCCCTGAAACGGCGATTAGTAGCGGAGCGATGTAATAAAATTGTGCCCAATCGAGTGCCAAGACAGAATTCTGAGTTCTAAGAAACCCCGCTATGCCAACAACCCATAGGCCAATCGAAAACGAAAAGGCGAAAAAGGCTATGTTATCTAACTTTCGGTGGTCACGGACAACTACCGCACCTGCAATGGCAAAGTTAACAAACCCTAATAATAACAGTAGACTAGTTAGCAACCACGACACTTATACACTGTAGCAACAAATGCTTTTCCAGTACATAAGCACTATAAGCTCGGACTTAATATTGCAATTGGTTAACTGCCCACTTGCCTAGTCGGTGTTGAGTGCTATCGACTTGATCAGTATTTGCCTCGGGGATGGGGATGCCATAAATTGCGTATACACCTTCACGACCTGGTATTCGAACTTGCACTTTCGAAGGATCATACCCAGCATTAGCAATTATTGACAACATTTCTCCTATTCCTCGTTGATGTAAATCTGGCCAAACCTTTTTAAAAAAGCTTTGTTGCGGACGTATATTAAGCATGTTACCGACCAAAACCATACCTCCTGGACGCATGACATTTCGAACATCTTCTAGTAATGCTTTCAATGGATAATGAACTTTACCATTGTTGCCGGTAAGTTCGACGGGGAAATAGTCAATCAGCCCTAATAAATCAACAAAGTCTATACTTTTATGACCTAAATAAGTTGTAAGATTGTTCCTAAATAGATTCCTTCTATGATATTCGATTCGATCATCAACGCCCTGACTACGAGCTAATGATATGGCACTCGCCAATGCCATAGGTGAGTTATCAACAAGGATCAACTTTCCAATCTGAGCTCCGTTTTCTGACAACGATTTAGCCAATTCGTATATCGGCCCAGCAGAACCACAGGCCAAGCTAGCACACACTATTTCTCGTCCATTAAATTGTTCTGGTCTAGAAACTATCCTTTCTTTTGCCATATTAACGGCAGTATCGGCCCGTGTTTGAACCGCTCGTGAATCTATGACTCCTACCAAAAAATCTCGTGAACTTGGAAACGCACCAGTTTGTTCATCCATAGCTGTAGAGGCATAGGCTATGTGGTTACGTAAGATTATCTCTGCTTCTTCACCGTTATTGTTTATTTCTCTCAGCAAGTCTGCGGCACTTTTACCGTTAAAAAGTAGTTCGTCATAAACCTCAGGATTCACTCCATCAGCGAGAGTATGGGCGACACCACTACCGTACAGGGTATGCAAAGATATGGGGTGCTTGGCAAGTTTGTGCCATACGTGACCCACAGGGTGAACATTAGCGTCAAATAAAATTTCGGCGCAGTCTGGTTGATTACTTAGCCAGGCTACCTCCTCATCTACTGCATTCTGCACGTTGTGTGGCAGATTATGTCTTGGTGGGGTATCAACTATTTCAATGTCATATCCCTCACCACGTAGCTGATCTACTTCATTAAGTACTGCGCTATCTACGTTAAGACGTCGATCAGTATAAATACTTTCATCCGCAACTAAGGTACGTACGGAAGGACGATTCAAAAAACGCTCCATAGCTAACTGCCCAGATGATTGATGGACCGGCAAGATGCTTTCAAGTTGTGCGATTTCAGCAGCCATTATTGGTTGTTTACCTCGATTATTTATAGATGAAAAACGACGCACAACTCAAGTTTAAAACCTGGGCTTGCGTCGTTGATCTTCAAAAGTTCAGCCAAAAATTGACACTCGGATGCTACCATAAAACCAACGAAATTGCAAGTACATTTTTGTCTAGGTTGTCAAGACTGGCGTAAATATTAACAACAAGCCATAC
>CAZLLA010000002.1:0-47282 GCA_964560315.1 uncultured Candidatus Saccharibacteria bacterium | reverse complement strand
ACATACAGTTTAGGATGCCTACCTTTTTTGTCGCAAAGGTGGTGAGTTAGTACGACTAATTTGCTTTCCTATAACTATTATGCTAATATTACAGTAATTGTTTTGATGAATCCGGGATTTCATATTTACTCGATTTCATTTCTGCAATCGATTAAATATTTACTAACCCAAAGGATTCATTTTTTATGTCTCGTCACTTTTCATCCCAACGACACGCTCGGTCTATAAGCCAGCCAAGCGGCCACCGTCGTCCAGTCGTCAAACGCAATGGCTTTAAACAGTACATCAACCCGTCTAACTTTGTCCGAGCCGCCAAGTCGGCCGAGGAAGTTGCCTATGTGCCCCAACATAGTTTTGCTGATTTTGCTTTTAACCCGCTCATCAGAGCCAATTTAACCGCTAAGGGTATTGCTACCCCAACCCCCATTCAAGATCAGACTTTGTCCCACGGCCTAGCTGGTCAAGACGTGATTGGAATTGCCAATACCGGTACTGGCAAAACCATTGCCTACGCCCTGCCGGTACTCGAAAAACTAATGCAAAATCGATACAACCATGCCCTGATCGTGGTCCCTACTCACGAATTAGCCCAACAAATTGACGCTGAATGCCGTTCACTGGCCAGAAACAGTGGCTTGGCCGGAGCGCTTTTAATCGGTGGCAGTCCAATGGGGCCACAACAGCGTGATTTGCGAGATAGACCGCAAATTGTTATTGGGACTCCTGGACGGATCAAGGATCATCTAGAGCGTCGCACGTTAGACTTATCGAATTTTAATATTGCAGTTTTAGACGAAGTCGACCGCATGCTTGACATGGGCTTTGTCAACGACGTCCGACTTATTCTTCAGCACTTACCTGAAACACGCCAATCATTCTTCTTTTCCGCCACTGTAGATGACAGAGTGAATGAGCTAATTAAAAGTTTTGCCCACGAGCCTGTCACAATCTCCGTTAAAACCGGTGACACTGCTGATATGGTTGAGCAAAACACGGTAACTTATAAGACCAACAGTGAAAAAATTGATAAACTCCATAATTTGCTGATCAACGATGTCTCCAAAGCTCTGGTATTCGGCGAAACGCAGCGAAGCGTCGAACGTCTTAGCCAGGAACTCCAGTTGCGCGGCTTTCAAGCGGATGCCATTCATGGCGGTAAATCACAGCACCAGAGAGAGCGAGCCTTGCGGCGTTTTAAATCTAACGAGATAGATATATTAGTGGCCACCGATGTTGCAGCCCGAGGCATAGATATTATTGACATCAGCCATGTTATTAACTATTCAATGCCTCACTCTTACGACGATTACATACACCGTATTGGTCGAGCCGGTCGAGCCGGCAAAAAAGGCTACGCGTTGACATTCGTTGAAAATTAAATATCAGCCAATCATCTGATATTATGGGTGGTATGCCAAAGTATCCACACCGAGGTAGTACTGGTTCAGTTAGCCGGTACATAGCCTTACCTCCAGAAGCTATTTATGCAGTTATCAGTAACGTTGCATTAATACCCAAGTGGAGCCCGGAATGCGACAAAGTTGAGCTAACACAGCCTGGTCAGCCAATTACTGTCGGCACAGAATTCATCGGCCACAATCATGATCCGTATATGCAGTGGTCAACTACCTGTCGAGTTGAGGTGATTGAGCCAAATCGAAAATTTAGTTTTCGAATTATTAAGGGTGTCTTCCTAGCCCGCACGCGTTGGACATATCAACTAGTACCTCAGAAGGGCGGCACGCTTGTCACCGAAAGCTACGAAATAATCCGGGCTAACCCCTGGCCCATCAGACAAATCACCATGCGCAAACGCCATGATAGCGATACTGAGCGACCCAAAAAATTACTAAACAACATGGCTGTTTCGCTAGCTAATTTAGAAACCTATTTGCTTGGAAACAACTAGACAATTTCTAGGGCTGGCAGAAATTTATCAACCAGAATGGATTGAGGAAGATTATTACTAATTTCAGATGCTCGGTCCAAAGCCAACCTAACAATACTCAAAATCATTGGCTCATAATCCAAGCCAAGATTAATAACACAGGCTTTGGTAAAGGAACCATAGCCGCCAATCAAACAGGGTATCAGATTAACTTCCAGGAATTGTGGGTTGCCTTTTTTATCAATTCGAATATCAATTCGAGCAAAGTCTCTGGCAGTTAAGGCATCAAAAACGTCAAGAGCTAACGAAGAAATTTTGGACTTAATTGTTTGATCGGCTATAGCCATAGCCACTTCACAGTCAGCTAATTTCGCTTGTCTGCCCAAAAGTCTTCGGCCGTGTTCGTCCGGTTGGGCAATCAGTTCAATCGGCATTACCAAATATTCTGCCGTAATTTCGCTTTTTAGAATCGCAACACTAAATTCGCGCCCTGGTAAATATTCCTCGACAAGTGAATCAGATCGATAAATAGCGGCTATTTTTAATACTTTGGCCTTCAAGTGTTCGAAGTCATAAACGACTGAGTCACTATCAATACCAGCGCCACCACCGCGGCTAACTGGTTTTACGAACAATGGGAATGCGACTGGCAGTTGTTCTTCCTTGGGTATCTGGCCTCTATCAATCACCCAAAATGGAGCGGTATTAAGACCAGCCTCACGTATTACTTGTTTCGCCAAAGATTTGTTACGACCGATCTTTATAGCCCTTTGGCTGGAGCCTGTATATGCAATACCGTGCTCATCTAAATAGTCGGCCAACCAAATCTTATTCAGGCCAGGAAGACCTAAGATTTGGTCGACAATTATATATTCCATGCCTAAAAAGACCAAGTCTGGCTGACGAATAGCTAAGTCTTCAAGCTCAGCCAGGTCATTAATCATGGTAATCCTAACATCCGCGTAATGCTTCGTTAGAACAGCCTTAATTGCCTGGCGTGAAGCCTGACTCATTGAACTCAAGCCTAGATGGGTCGAACTGACAATTTCAATTCGCTTATTAATTTTGGTCATAGCGCACACCAATCCAGGGCTCAGTTTTTAAACGAGCTTACTTTTAAAAGTAATTACTTAAGTTCTATATCTTAGTAAGAACGACGGAAGCCACCGCCACCACCGCCAGAGCTGCGCTCTTCACGAGGACGAGCCTCGTTAACGATGATTGCACGACCACTTAATTCTTTGCCGTTCAATTCCTTGATGGCGTTTTGGCCGTCCTTGACTTCAGTCATTTCGACAAAGCCAAAGCCCTTTGACTGGCCGCTGTCACGATCTTTGATCACGACTGCGCTTTCGACTGCACCGATAGTGGCGAAAAGCTCTTGGAGCTCTTGGTCTGTCACGCTATAGGCTAAACCGCCTACGTATAGTTTCATTGCCATTTGATATTTTCCCTTCTTAAACTAATATCGCTCGCGTTAGTATTCTGCCCGCGATGATAGTTAAGCCTTTGAAGGAATAATTATATTTCGGAGCGGTATAGTAACCACTTGCTTGTTTACGATTATAGCATAGACCACCGATAATAGATACCAGCATCTATTGTTTGGTCATTAGCCATTGCTTATGCTATAATATTATGATATAAGAGGCGGTGCTTACAACACCGTATTTTTTATGAATCAAGACGTCACTAAAATTCGCAATATTGCGATTATCGCTCATGTTGACCACGGCAAGACCACGCTAGTTGATGGTCTGTTAAAACAGTCCAAAACTTTCCGCGATAATCAGGCTGAAATGAACCAGGTCTTGATTTTGGACAGCGGCGATCAAGAACGGGAACGCGGTATTACTATTACCGCTAAAGTCACATCCGTCCAGCACGATGATTATCGAATTAACATCATTGATACCCCCGGACACGCTGACTTTAGTGGTGAGGTCGAACGAACCATTAATATGGCCGACGGTTGTTTGCTGGTGGTTGACGCCCAAGAGGGCCCCATGCCGCAAACCAAGTTTGTTCTAAGCATGGCCCTTGCCCACGGCCTCCAGCCAATCGTAATTATCAACAAGATCGATAAATCGAGTTCGCGGCTGGCTGAAGTCGAAGATGAGTTGGCTGATCTATTCCTCGAGCTGGCGGTTCACGAGAATCAACTCCGCTATCCGACTTATTACGCCATTGCCAGTCAAGGTAAAGCTTGGGCCAAACCACCGACTGATCCAGACGAACCGGCCGATTTATCGGTAATTTTCGAAGCCATTGTCAAAGATATCCCGCCACCCAACGTCGAGATAGATAAACCGCTGCAGATGTTAGTCTCAGCGCTAGCTTGGGATAGTTTTAAAGGCAAATACGCCATCGGCCGGATCAACCGCGGTCACATCAAAGAGTCTGATCAAGTTACCCTTTGCAAAAAGGATGGTACTCAGGTCAAAGCTAAAGTTGGCTCGATTCTAATCAGTCACGGACTAGGTAAAACCCAGGTCAAAGAAGCTAGCGCTGGAGATATTGTTCAGCTAACGGGCATCGCCGGAGCCCAGATCGGCGAGACGATTGCGGACGACTTATACCCGGAGGCTTTACCAGTTATGGAGATTGAGGCACCAACCCTAAAAATTTACTTGGGCCCGAACACCAGCCCTTTCAAGGGTACCGAGGCTCAATTTTCAACCGGACGACAAATTGGCGAGCGACTTAATAGAGAGCTAGAAACCAACGTTGGTTTGAGAGTTAAAGAAGAGAATATCGGTTTCCTGGTCAGTGGTCGGGGTGAACTTCACTTGAGCGTTTTGATTGAATCGCTGCGTCGCGAGGGCTATGAATTTGAAGTTGGTAAGCCACAAGTTGTGACCAAAGAAGAAGCTGGCCAGACGCTTGAGCCGGTTGAAGAATTGATCATCGAAATTCCGCCGGAACATATTGGCGTCGTTCAGATGGAACTTGGCAGTCGTCGGGCTAACTTAAAAGAACAATTTACGAGTAGTAAAGGCGTCATTAAGCTAGTCTACGAATTGCCTACCCGAGCCCTTTTGGGACTTCGCAGTAATTTGTCGACTAAGACTCAGGGCACGGCCATTATGAACAGCCTTATGACTGGCTACAAGCCACTCGGTCAACCTCTGCAAAAGCTACGCAACGGTGTGCTGATAGCTTATGAAGCGGGCGTTACCACTCCGTATGCACTAGAAATGGCCGAGAGCCGCGGCACCTGCTTCGTCGGACCAGCCGAAAGAGTTTACGCCGGCCAAATCGTTGGCTTAAACAGACGGATTGACGACATGGAGATGAACGTTTGTAAGGCTAAACACTTAACTAACATGCGCAGCTCGTCTAGCGACGGTACGGTCCAGCTAACCCCGGCAACTATCCTCAGTCTGGAACAATGCCTAGACTTTATCGAAGAAGACGAGTTGCTGGAAGTAACCCCCAAATCGTTAAGATTACGCAAAGCTGAGCTAAATCACCTGAAGCGAAAACGCCAAAGTCGATAATTAAACTCACACCCTATGAACAACTGGCCCAAGGTTAGAAACTTGGCAAGATATTTCTTTGCTCGAGTTACATTAATGTTATAAAATTGCCGCCATGCCTAATCGAAATCGCCCGCCACGACCAAGACCTGACGGTGTTGGCGAAGACTCGTTTTCGTATGCCGAGGCGCTTGGGATATCGCCCCAAGATCTAGCGGGCATTCGTCGTAGAGATCCCGAGACGGCCGAAGGCTTAACGAGCATCCGTGCCGCTGGCAGCTTAACGATTAAGCAAGTGATGAAATGGGGCGGTTTCCCAACGCCTGAAGCTGCTCAACAATTCTTAAGAGAAGCAGCTGCCAACGGCCTAGCTGGCTCCGCTCAAGACGATCAAGAGTCGGCACCTTAAGACAATTGGGCTACTGTAAGATAACGTTTTGTGAACCAACTAATGATTGAAGACGTTTTAAAGAGTCCACGTCACTTTTCATACGTGACGGCAAACGAATAATTTGTTTAGCGTCATCACTACCGAGCACCAAGACAACTTCGCTGTCACCGTGCTGCTCATCAATCGCCTGTTTGAGCGACAATAACAGATCATTGTCATCGCTTTTAGATAGGCGGATATAGACTTTGGCGCTTTTGTGAGGTGCGGTTTCGACTTCAGCGCTGCGGCTAATAACTTTTTTGGCTAACTTAGGGGCTGATAGCTTCTTGCCTGTCGCGACATAACTAGCTGCTTCGTCCGGTGTGATTTCGCGGGCACTGTCCGCCAAAATTTTAATCTCGTGAGTGGCGTTACCATTTTTATCAGTCGTATTGACCTTACCCCTAACCACTACGACATGATCACGCTCCCAGAGCGACAGTGTCTGCTGCATAATACTGGGGAAGAGGATAATTTCAATCTCCCCGTACTCATCTTCGACTTTAATGAAAGCCATCTTCTGACCGCTCTTAGTACTGATGGCTCGCACGTCTACGATATTGCCGCCAATCGTTACTGTCTGGCCGTCGTGTTCTTCTTTAAGCAGATTGGTCGGCAAAGTTTGTTCGCTCAAGATCGTAGTAAAGGCCTCAAGCGGGTGTTGACTCAGGTACAGACCGAGCAGTTCTCTTTCCCACAATAACTGATCACGGACATTGGTTTTTTCGGTGGGCGCCAGCAGTGTGAGGGTGGGCTTAGCGACAACTACTTCTTCGCTGGTGCCAAATAAATCAACCTGGCCACTCCGAGTCTGTTTGTTAAGCCGAGCCGAATAAGCCACTAGAGTATCGATATTGTGCAGTAGCGTAAACCGATCGGCGAAACGATCAAAAGCGCCGGCTTTAATCAGACACTCTAAGGCTTTACGATTAACCACGCTCAGGTTGACGCGGGTTAGGAAATCAGCTAGGTCAACAAAGACGCCACCCTTATCACGAACCTCGACGATCTCCTCCGCCGCACCTTTGCCGACATTTTTAATGGCCGCTAGGCTGAAGCGGATCTGCGGTTCAGCCGACGGCATAACCGCAAACTCTAGAAACGATTCATTGACGTCTGGCGGCAATACTTTAATGCCCATGTGATTACAAGCATTGATGTCGATCGCCAAACGATCGGTGTCATTGAAATCACTGGTCATCAGAGCCGCCATGAAAGCCGCCGGGTAATTGGCTTTAAGGTAGGCTGTCCAATAAGCAATTAAGGCGTAGCAGGCCGAGTGACATTTATTAAAACAATAGGCCGCGAACTCCTCAATCTGTTTCCAAAACTTCTCCATTAGCTCACGCTCGGCACCGTTTTTCATAGCACCTTCTATGAAATCGATCTTCATCTTGCGCATGACATCAATATTTTTCTTGCCTATTGCTTTGCGCAAGGTATCAGCCTGGCCGCCAGTAAAACCACAGAGCTCTTTAGAGATCTGCATGACTTGCTCTTGGTAAACGATTACCCCGTAAGTATTTTCCAGGGCTCGTTCCATTTTGGGGTGCAGATATTCAATCTTTCTAAGGCCGTGCTTGCGGGTAATAAACTCGTCAATAAATTGCATCGGACCCGGTCGATAGAGTGCTACCATAGCGATAATGTCTTCGAAAGTCGTTGGTTGTAACTCGTGCAAATAGCGTTTCATGCCCGAAGACTCAAACTGAAACACTCCAGTGGTATCGGCGTCTTGAAACAATTTAAGTGTCTTGGCATCATCCAGTGGAATTGTTTCGAGACTAATTTCGGCCCCATAAACTTTTCGGATAATCCTTTGGGCATTCTTAATAATCGTTAGGTTAGACAAGCCTAAGAAGTCCATCTTGAGCAAGCCAAGCTCTTCGATTGGCCCCATGGCGTATTGGGTGGCTACCACCCCCTTCTGGGCCTTTTCTAGCGGTACAAACTTAACGATTTCGTCTGGAGCAATGACTACCCCGGCGGCATGAACACCGTGGCTGCGAATTGTGCCTTCCAGCTGGATGGCCAGGTCGAAGACTCTTTTGGCGTTATCGTTGGTGGCATATTCGTGCTTTAAATCAGAGTTATCGATCAGGGTTTGTGACAGCGGGGTATGGCGGCCTTGCACCGGTGGCGGAATCATCTTGGCCCAACGGTCAGCTTCAGCGTAGGGTACCTGCAAAACTCGAGCAACATCGCGAACAGCGTTGCGAGCCGCCATTCGACCATAAGTAACGATGTTGGCCACGCGATCATCACCGTATTTAGCGGTGCAATACTGAATTACTTCATCCCGCCTGGTATCCTGAATATCAATATCAACATCTGGCATGCTAATTCGGTCGGGGTTCAAAAATCGCTCGAACAGCAGATCATACTTAAGGGGATCAATTTCAGTAATCCTCAGGGAATAGGACACTACTGAGCCAGAGGCTGAGCCACGGCCCGGTCCGAAAACGATGCCCTGATCCTTACCCCAATTCATAAAGTCAGCAACAATCAAGAAATAACCGTTAAAGCCCATGCTATTGATAACGTCTAGCTCGTAGGTGGCACGCTCGGCAATGGCCTTAGGTAGGGTCTTTTTAGCCTCAGTCATAGTTAACTTGGCAGCCTTAGCTTCGTCAACACCACCGTAGCGCCAAGCTAGACCGCGATAAACTGACTGATCGAGGAAGGATTTTTCGGTCTCGCCTTTCGGCACTGGAAAAGTTGGAATCAGAATTTTGCCGAGTTCAATTTCCACATGGCAACGGTCAGCAATGACCTTACTATTACTAATCACCTCCGGGTGAGTCTTTCCCCAGCGTTTGATGATTTCCACCGGGTCGGTGACGTGGAGTTCGAAATCACGCAGACTCATGCGCTTTTCATCGCTATAAAAGGAGCCGGTCTGGACACACAATAAAATCTCGTGGGCTTCTTGATCGCCATGTCTTAAATAGTGGGCATCGCAGGTTAGCACACAAGGTATATCAAGCTCCTGCCCCAAACGTAAGACAGCATCATTGACGGTATTTTGATCGTCATGGTGGCTTGGGTGATCGGGGTGACCGTGATCTTGGATTTCCAGATAATAACGGTCGCCTAAAATTTCCTTATACCAGCTGGCAATCTCCTTAGCCTTGGCGTATTGTCCCTGCCGTAAGTTATCACCGACTTCGCCGCCCATGCAGCCACTCAAGACAATCAAACCCGCGTTATGACGCTTTAATAACTCATGGTCCACCCGCGGTCGATAGTAGAAACCTTCTAGGTTGGCAATGGAGCTCAAGCGCATTAGGTTACCGTAGCCAACCTCGTTCATGGCCAGCATGGTCAAGTGATAATTGGGCTTATCTTTAACGGCCTCTTTGTCTTGGTAGGTTCGAGCGGCCACATAAGCCTCCATACCAATGATCGGCTTGACCCCTTTGGCTTTGGCATCCTTATAAAACTCAATCGTACCACTCAAGGTACCATGATCGGTTTTGGCGACTGCTGTCATGCCACTAGCCGCCACGTAATCAACCAGCTCCGGGATTTTAGTCAAACCATCCAACAAACTATGCTGGGTGTGATTGTGCAAATGCACAAAGTCCGAAACTCCAAGTTTGGGCGCTTTTTTTTGAGCTGGCAGTACTGCAACCCCCCGCTTAGCGGCCACTATGTTTCTCCCCCTGTGTTTTGACTGTACTAGTCCATTATAGTCCACAAAACCGCAGTTATGGTACTGAGAGATTTACAACAGATTAGCGATTAGCTATTTCTTTAAATATTCACGTAGATGATTGAGAGCCCGGTTGGCTTGGACAACCGCCAGATTCAAGTCGTTGTCCTTGGCCCCACCATCATGTACCGCCGTTAAGACCTCACGAGCCTTGTCCCTGGCCATTTTGGCTTTATCGGTGGCTTCTTCAAATTCCGCTCGAGCTTTATCACCCAGTTCGGCTGCTTGGCCTTTGGCACTTTCCAATAAGTTGCTGAGCTCGGCCACAACGTCAAATAGCTCTTGGTCGGCTTTGTCTAGACCCGCTTGGGCAGCGGTACCTAAATCACCCCGCGTTTCCTTGCCCGACTTGGGGGCCGTTAAAATACCAGCTAGATAACCACCCAAAGCAGCTAATCCAGTGACTGTCAGAACTTTTTTAAAAGATGCTTTGCCCATGATCTGATGCCCTCCTGTTATTGACGTTTCTTTTCGACTGTTTTAACAATATTTCGAATCAACTTGAATAAAGCCAGGGGGCCAGTCGCATCCTTAAAGATATCTGCCGTCTCGCTGGCAGTTTCTACTAGATGTTCAGCGCGATCAACTAAGTGTTTAACAACCCTAACTAACTTAGCTATTAAGATCAGTACGGTGATCGCTACGATTAAGAAGATGGTTAGAGTGACGGCTAGGATAATGATTAGGATTGATTCGGCGTTATGCATGAGTTACTTCTTATAATCTATCACTTATAGTCTAGACCTAAATGGGTTTTTCGCCAACTACAGGTTACCTAAGATAAATTTACCAGTCGCTCGTAAGCCAACAGGACTGCCCCGATGTCGGTCATTTGACCCTTTAGGGCATTGGCTATAAACTCTTTGGGGCTAATAAGTTTGACATCTATAAATTCACTATCATCGAGCTGTTGTCCGGAGACAACTCTTTGACAATTTGTTGCAAAATAATAGTGATGGATACCATTACTGTAGGCCGATTTATAAATTTGGCCGATTGATATAATTTTACCTGGGTTGTAGCCCGTCTCTTCGGCTAACTCTCTTACCGCCGCCGCTTGGTAATCTTCACCGCCGTCAACCTTACCACCAGGTATTTCAGTCATTATTTTTTCAGGCCCTGGTCGAAATTGCTGGGCAACGATAACTTGATTGTCTTCAGTTAAAGCAACAACCCCTGAAAAATGGGTGTCTTCCTGGTCGATAGTCTGAAAGCCTTTGGTCGAATCGTCGGGTAATTTAAAAGTCTTCGTAACAATCGTCCGGTAGCCAATCTTGTTGACAACAGTTGGCTCAATCCGTTTCCAGACTTTCATTTGGGTTACTCAATCTCCAGCTGCTTTTTGATAAGTTGCTGTGCCAGAGCCGGGTTAGCCTTGCCTTGGCTAGCTTTCATGACCTGGCCAACCAGAAAGCCAATCGCTTTTTCTTCACCGTTTTTGACATCCGAAGCGGCTTTGGACTGTTCCTGCAAGACTTGGGCAACGATTGCGGCAATCGCCTGTTCGTCAGATACCTGGAGCAAGTTTTTAGCTTCGGCAATCTTTTCAGCTTCACCGCCGTTGGCTAGTAGCTCGTCGAGCACTTCCTTGGCCGCTGTAGAACTTAGTTTGTCATCGCTGACTAGTCTGGACAGCTTGATCAATTCGGCTTCGGTAACCTTTAACGGGGCATCGTCAGAACCATCTTCAACGGCCGCCGGCCGAAGCATCCAAAAGGCAATTCGTCGAGCGTCTTCTGGGCTAGCTTGCTCTAAGATCCGAGCCACGAGTTTAGTGACTTCTGGCTGGTTAAGAACATCTTCGACTACCTTGCGATCAACGCCCAGTTTCTGGAATTGCTGGCGGTAGTCATTAGGTCCGAGTGGCAAGCTGGCTTTAACTTCATCGATATAAGCCTGCTCCAAAATAATCGGCGGCAAGTCCGGGTCAGGCATATAGCGGTAATCATGGGCCTCTTCTTTGCTGCGCTGCGACAAAGTTCGCTGCTTGGCATCATCCCAGCCCCGTGTTTCCTGGGTAATTGTTTGGCCTTTTTCAAGGACCTCAATCTGCCGATCAATCTCATACTCGACGGCTTTTTCGACATTCCGGAAACTGTTAAGATTCTTGGTTTCCGTCCTGGTACCCAGTTTGGCCGGGTCTGGGCTCAAACTGACATTAACGTCAAATCGCATATGTCCCAGATAGAGGTTGCAATCACTGACTTCGGCATACTTCATTCTTAGATAAAGTTCCCGGACGTAAGCCTTAGCTTCGGACGCTGAGTGTAGATCCGGCTCGGAGACGATCTCCAGTAACGGCGTACCGGCTCGATTAAGATCAACTAGACTATAGTCTTGGCCAGTTGGATGGGTATTCTTACCGGCATCCTCCTCAAGGTGGGCCCGTGTAATGCCGACTTTGATAACGCTTATTTCATTGGTTGCGTCGTCAGTTACCGGGACGTCAATCTGACCGGCCGCGATAATCGGTTGATCGTACTGCGAGATCTGGTAACCTTTCGGCAAATCTGGATAAAAATAGTGTTTGCGGTCAAATTTACTGAAAATCTCCGGCGCCGTGCCGAGCGTAAAGGCCGCCCGGACCGCTAACCTAACGGCTTCACGGTTAAGAACCGGCAAAGCACCTGGCAAACCGAAACAAATATGGCTAACCAGGGTATTGGGCGGAGCTTCCCGGTTAACATTATCGACGGCTGCAAACAGCTTGGTCTTGGTCTTCAGCTGAACGTGCGTTTCAATACCGATGGTGACGCGGTATTTGGCTCTCAGTTCCGGTGTAATCATTTGAGGGCTCCTAGGTCTTTCAGGGCATCCCGAAAACCGCGTAGGGCCGCCTGGACATCTTTACGGTATAATCTGGACATTTCTTCATGGACAATCTTGTTACGGAGTTTATGCCCAAACCAGACGGTGTCATTACTGCTTAAGTCGTGTTGGGCAGCTACCAAGCGTTCGCCCATTGTTTTGCCTTTGCAGCGGCGCTGTTTAAGGACTTCGTCGAGCAAAGTGTCGGCATTAATGATCGCCAGCGGCCAGGTGTCGTTCTTGGCACATAATTGCTCAATCTCCACCCAGCGGCGCTGAAACTTTTGGACATTTAGATTGGCTGGCTTAAGCCGTCGGACGATACCGCCCAAAAATAGCACCACTAAAAGGGCTATGGTTAGGATAATGATCAAATCTTGATTACCAATTAGATTAGGCATTAAAGTAACGCCTCGGCTTTCTGAGCACAGCCTAGTAAGGCTCGGTCGTCCCGTTGGGGAGCCATTAACTGCAACCCAACCGGTAAGCCGTCACTCATGCCGGCTGGAAGACTAATCGCCGGAATGCCAACTAAGTTAACCGCTACGGTCATGATATCTGATAGATACATCTGTAGTGGATCACTAACATTTTCACCAATCTTAAAGGCCGTCATAGGAGCTGTCGGCCCAACTAAGTAATCAACTTCTTTGAAGGCCGCTTCGAATTCTTGAATCAACTTGGTGCGAACTGTTTGAGCCCGTTTGTAATAGGCGTCGTAGTATCCGCTGCTGAGCACAAAGGTGCCGATCATAATCCGGCGCTTAGCCTCTTTACCAAAGCCAATCCCCCGAGATTTGGTATAGCTCTCGTCTAAATCCTTAGCGTCTTTGTAGCTATAACCATAACGCTGACCGTCATAACGACTTAGATTGCTACTAACTTCGGCCGGACAAATAACATAATAAACGGCTAGCGCCATCGGCAAGCTTGGCAAACTAACTTCTTTAACCTCAGCGCCGGCTGACTTTAGTTTCTGAATAGCAGACTCGACTACTGTCTTAACATTGGGCTGCAAGCCTTCACCCATATATTCTTTGATAACGCCGATTCGCTTACCTTTAAGATCATCCACTAAACCAATATACCCATTGGAATCACGCTCGATAGTAGTGCTGTCCAACTCATCTTTGCCAGACATGACATCCAAAACCAGGGCAGTATCGGCAACATCCCGAGTCAACGGACCGATTACATCAGTACTGCTGGCCATGGCCACTACCCCGCTGCGTGAGACTAATCCGTAGGTTGGTTTATAGCCGACGATGCCGCAAAAACTGGCCGGCAAGCGAATTGAGCCACCGGTGTCAGTACCAAGCGCAAAAGGCGCCAGGTTCAGCAGGACCGAAACAGCCGGACCGCCCGATGAACCGCCCGGTACCCTTGTTTTGTCATAAGGGTTCTTGGTGACCATAAAATCGCTGTTTTCGGTTGAGGAACCGTGAGCAAAAGCATCTAGGTTCGCTTTGGCCACACAAATCGCGCCCTCCGCTTCTAGACGTTCAACCGCTGTCGCTTGATAAGGTGCTTTGAAGCCTTTTAAAATATTACTGGCCGCTGTTGTTTCGCCGTCTAGAGTCAAAAAATTATCCTTAACAATAAATGGCACTCCAGCTAGCCGACCAATTTTATCGCCTCTTTGGACAGCTTGATCAACGGCTTGGGCTCGTTCTCTAGCCCGATTTTCAGTGGTGGCGATAATGGCGTCGTACTCTTTGGTATCGGTGATAGCTTTGAGCGATCGCTCAACCAAATCGACTGCTTTTAGTTCGCCGTGACTAACCTTGTCGGCAATGTCAGCAATAGATGGCCATTTAGCGGCAGTCTGCATTATTCTATAATCCTTTTAACTTTGATTTGGTCGTCTTGAACGGCTGGCACGTTTTTCAATAACTCTTGAGCCTGATAGCCGTAATCATGCGGAACGTCGTCACGCATGACATTAACTAGCCCCGTAACTTGGTTAGTCGGCTTTAGACCAGAGATATCGACCGACTGCAGTTGTTCGACATAATGCAGGATATCGCTCAGTTCACGGCTGAATTCCCCAACCTCTTCTTCTGTCAGATCAAGACGGGCTAAGCGAGCCAACTTTAACACATCCTCGCGAGCTAACTTGTTCATTTACCTTTATTGTAGCAGAACTCCCCTGACAAAATAGTGTTTTACGATGTCACATTAGCTTAAGATAAACTTTGACACATTCGTAACTATTATGGGGATGTCTAACCAAAAACAGTCAGATGCTTGATTCAAATTCTATATTAACTTCAATTCAAGTTCTTGCTCCATGATCGTTGGACGAAGACCGACATCCTCCGTAGTTGCATCAATACGATAAAAGTTACAGGTGATCCTATTGCTGAATTCATCCCAACCCAAACGCCAAGCATATAACTCTTCGTGTAATTCCTTAGCAATGGTCTGCGAACCGCCATAGATAGCATCTACCGGTGGCTTGTGACGCGCAAACTGAGTGAGTTGTAAGGCTAGGTACGCCTCTCGTGATGGACTGAAGCGCCTAACTGTCGGTAATGACGAAGACTTTGTTTTGTCTAATAAGTCTGCTATTAATGCATTCATTTTTTGAGTATATTTGTCGTTTGCGCCATCGGGTCTAACCTCACGAATTGGGGGTCGACTGCCCGCAGATATAACAACAACTTCCCACCTGTCAGTTTCATCAGAAACTGGTTCAGGATTATCCAAAATATTCTCAGGATATGCAAGACCTTCCGAAAGTTTACCATCGGGCAATCGATGACCGGTCAAAAGTGTATTCCAGGTATCTAGGCTTAACCCTTTAGGCACTAACACAACTTCTGGCTTCCAGCCCTTTTGTTGCATAACATCAAAAATTGGCATTAATATGGCCACCCTATCGGCTAGTTCGTTGAGCTCAGGTAGTCGGTAGTTTTCTGACAATTTTCCTGCCTTAATATAATGCGATACTACGTCTCGCATAGCATTATGATTAGAAATTGCGCCATCTCTAAAGTCAGCCGGTAGTTTATCAAGAATTGTTTGAGTATACGGTAATTCTTCTTGGAAAATATCTTCACCACCTAATGGACCAGTCACCTCATCATTTGGTGCTAAATCCTCAGGTTGAGGCGATAAATTTTTTGACTCTTCTGTCATAATCTGGGCCCTAGTTTTAATATTGACATATTACTGATCAATTTTAGCACTTAACCATAAGCTATCAAAACAATATCTTACAGTTGTCAATTATATCAAGGACAATATCCCTGAAACATATTTGATAATTGCTCGTAATTATGCCAAAATACTCAACAGAATTTCCAACGCAAGCTAATATAATGCCTATAGACAATGATTTGTTATTAGACAGGAGAAACTATTTTGGAAAATCCTGAAAACATTCCCAACGCAAAGCCAGATCAGGATGACCCTATTGAGCCGACCGCAGGCGACATGCGCGATGCGGCAAGTGCCGACGACCAAGTTAAACCTAACCCCGCTTCTGAAAATTCTATGCCTGATGACCAACAAGAAAGTGAAGAACTGGTCGAAAATGCGTCTCTTTTGGACGCGCCTATTACTGCTGAGGATTTCGAGAAATGGTGGGGAGGTGTCGTTGCACCAACTGACCCTAACCTTGAAAAAGATGAGGATCAATAAACATTGTCACATTTTAGTTTTTATGTCGGCTACAATATCTCGTAGTTCACCCGCTTTTTCAAACTCTAGGTTAGCTGCTGCTAACTCCATTTGAGCAGTTAAATCTTTAACTAACATGCCGTACTCGTCTTTCGGTATCTTTCGAAGATCAAGTTTGGCTTTCTTAGCTTCTTCCGGTAAATCAGGCCGCATGCCTTTTTCAACAGCCTTAGTTATGCCTACCGGGGTAATGCCATGCTTTTGATTATAGGTTTCTTGAATTACCCGTCTTCGGTCAGTTTCGTCAATTGCTCGGCGCATTGAGTCGGTCACGTGATCGGCATACATAATTACTCGACCCTCAATATGGCGAGCAGCCCGCCCGATAGTCTGAATCAGGGCTTGATCACTCCTTAAGAAACCTTCTTTATCGGCATCTAGAATAGCTACTAAGGATACTTCGGGTAAATCCAAGCCTTCCCTCAGTAGGTTAATGCCCACTAAGACATCATAAGTACCTAACCTTAAGTCACGTAGGATATCGGTTCGTTCTAGCGTATCAATATCACTATGAAGATAGGCAACCTTGATGTTGATTTCTTTTAGGTAATCACTGAGTTCCTCAGCCATGCGTTTGGTCAAAGTTGTCACTAGGACCCGTTGGTGCTTGGCAGTGGTTGCCTTAATCTCGCTTATTAGATCATCAATTTGACCTTCGATTGGTCGAATATCAATCTTGGGGTCCAGAATGCCAGTTGGGCGGATGATCTGTTCAATCGGTTTCGGACTGCGACTCAACTCGTAGTCGGCTGGCGTCGCCGAGACATAAATGGCCTGATTAACGTGTCGTTCAAATTCCGAAAAAGTTAAGGGGCGATTATCAAGCGCACTGGGCAAACGAAAACCGTATTCTACCAAGATTTCTTTGCGGGCTCGGTCACCGTTATACATCCCCCTAACTTGGGGCATAGTCATGTGCGATTCATCAACAAATAGCAGATAGTCATCCGGGAAGTAATCAATCAGTGTAGCCGGCTGCTCACCTTCCTCGCGGTCAGTAAGGTATCTTGAGTAATTCTCAATCCCCTTTACGAAGCCGGTGGCTTCAAGCATTTCCAGATCAAATTTAGTCCGTTGCTCTAGACGCTGAGCTTCCAGGAGCTTGCCGGACTTCTTAAACGTCGCTAGCCGTTGTTTGAGCTCGGATTCAATTTTGCCCAGAGCAACTTTGAGTTTTTCCTGGGGTGTAACGTAGTGCGACCCCGGAAAAATTTTAATACCGGTTGGGTTATCTAAAATTTCCCCAGTTAGCGGATCAATTTTAGTTATCCTCTCAATCTGATCGCCGAAAAACTCAATCCGATAGGCAACTTCCTCACCGGCTGGGTAAATGTCAACCACGTCACCGTGAACTCTAAATGTACTGCGATGAAAATCGATATCGTTGCGCTGATATTGAATATCGGTTAGCTGCCGCAACAACTTATCTCTGATTCGTCTTTCGCCGGACTTTAGCTCAATTGATAACCCGTTATAATCCTCGACCGAACCAATGCCATATATGCAGCTGACGCTGGCCACAATAATGACGTCTTTACGACTGAGCAAGGCGTCGGTCGCCGCGTGGCGCAATCGATCAATCTCCTCGTTAATGGCCGAATCCTTCTCGATGTAAGTATCGGACCGCGGCATGTAGGCTTCCGGCTGATAATAATCAAAATAACTAACAAAGTAATGGACGGCGTTGTTGGGAAAGAAACGCTTAAATTCACCGTATAACTGGGCCGCTAGGGTTTTGTTGTGACTTAAGACCAGGGCTGGTTTTTGACGGTTCTGAATTAGTTCAGCCATGACGTAGGTCTTACCGGTCCCGGTCGCCCCGAGCAAAACCTGTTCCTTGGTCCCTGCTTCCAAACCAGCTGCCAACTGAGCAATCGCCGATGGCTGATCGCCGGTCGGTTTATAATCACTCTTTAACTCAAACTGACTCATCAGCTTATTGTAGCAAGTCGACTTAGTTTGGACTTACTAGCCAGATCTCGGCTGCGGATTGATAATCGGATCACGGCGCAAGTACCAGTGTTCATCGTGGGCTATTACATCCCTAATATCGGCATATTTTTTATCGAGAATAGCGATAATTCTATGGACTAGTTTGTCGGGGTCTTCATCAAAAATTACTAGATCGTCAGGTGGTTCAAGGGTTTTCATTAACTCCGGAATAAGATCAGCCGTACCGCCGCTGCCAAGTAAAACACCGCAAGGTTTATGGGCCTCTAGGGCTGAAGTAAATTCATGGAGCGAGCCGAAGCGGCCACCGACGGTAATGATGGCGTCACTCGATTGAACCAAATAAAGATCACGACCGACATAACTCAGGCCGGTAAAATTCAAAAAATCAAAAACATCGTGGGGTAAGCGATACTTTTTAATGTGTTCTCGTAAGCTCTCTGCTGGTGAGAAACCAATACTGGTACCTCCGGCCTGTTTAGCACCAAAGGCGGCGTAGTACGGCAAACCAACCGTGGCACCGGTTGTCACGATGTGGCCGGCCTTGGCCACGGCTCGACCGAGCGCTTCGGCCTTGTCGTGCGACTCCGAGATGGTTTTACCAGCGGCAGCGCCGGATATGCAGATAGCATAGCGTAGAGATTTAAGAGCTTCTAAGTCGTTCGGCATTTGTTTTTTCGCTTATCCTTAGTTTATATTACGGCTGGTTCTTCAACAAGTTGTGATTCTAGATTGCTCATCATGGCCTGTTCGACATTCTCGTGTTTCATATAGCTGATCATCAGTTCGTGCCATAAACTGTTCTGGAAATACTGCACTACGCGATTGGTGTAGGGCAACTGGTTGCAGTAATTAAGAGCCGCATCAATCACATTCAGCGAAACCGGCTGATGATCGTCAAGAAAGCCCAGGTTGGCGGTATGGTGCCAAAAATCTAGGCTCGGCTCAAGGTGACTGAGGGCTTTTTCAATCGAATGCCAGCTTAAATCTTCCAGCTGAACGTGCGGCTCAAACAAATCAGCCCGAAATCGATCGGCAAAACGGGCATAATAACGCTGGATAATTTGCCATGGTATCGGCTCGTCTAGTAGCTCGGCACTAAGAGTTGGCTCATCAGACACGACTGTTTGGACGAGTTTGCCAAACTCCGGTTTAACTTGGCAAAGCTTCAAAAAAGTCGACGAAGCCCGAATTTCGTTCATTTCGTGGAGAGCCAGAATCAGGGTCGCTAGCGTAGCACCCGGCGGTCTGTTGTCGGCTAGCGGCAATAGCACTATGGCACCAAACTCTTTTAGGCCAATAATGTTGTGCTTTTTCTGAGCCACTACCTTAACGGCCAAATCTTGCCAGTGTTTTGAATGAGGTGTTAAAACTTCTATTTCGCGCAGCTCAAAGTTACTAGCTTTGAGTTTTTTATAGCTATCTAACATGTCTTTGCGCCAGCTAGCCGATTCGAGCAGCCAGGCCGCAGCAAACACCGCCGCAATTGGTTCACGCCGTAACATTGATTCAAACGACCGATAACTCAAGGCCTTCATGGTGTGCTTGGGTGGTTGCTTTTTGAGCAAGCGCTTGGCTACAGTAGCTTGCAATGCAAAGCAACTTTTGGGTACCGGCAGCGACTCTAGAGCTTTACTAATGCTGATATTCAAATCAGCTTCCGGACCGAATTTTTTTTGAAGGGCGGCTTCCAGACGCTTATCATCAGCTTTGACTCTTTGTTGAAGAACAGCGTAAAGCTCAGCGCCGGTGGTATCATTTGGGTCAAGCCCGAGTTCTTTTAGTTTAAGTTTGGTAGCTCGTTCAATGTCAGTTGACAGGCGGATATCGGTACTGTTATGGCCACTGGCCGACTCTAATCGAGATAATACTCGATAGAAGGCTGGTTCGTTAGTACCAAGCAGTTCGGACAGTACCCTGGTCATAGATAATTACATCTTATCACAAGCAGTTTCATGACCAAAATCGTTGACACATATCACTACTTATGATAAACCATGACGGTATTTCGTTGAGCGGAGAACCGTTCCGGGTACCTTGACAAGTAGACAAACACAAAGCGAAATATGAAGTTATATCGTAATGTTGCTTCATATTTCGCTTTGTGAGACGCAACACCGCAATCACACTAGCCACCAAGCTAGAGCCATCAGGCTGAGCGTAAACGGAAAGGGAGTACAGTGTCGAATCAGATAGTTATTGGGCTGACCGTGAAGAACCCTGGACCGACGACAGTTAAGGACATCCTCACAATCCTCAACCCACTTGGGCAAGAGCACCAAGACTTCTTCAGCCAAGGGGGAGACGCCGAGATCGTTTTCCGACCTTGTTCTTGGTCGTTCGATCTGCTCCAGAGAGTGATCAAGGTTCACAGAGAGCTTTGCTCGCTGAGCACCGTGTGTAGCACCAGGTTCCTGCCCGATCTGACACTCAAAGAGACAAGCCCCGCCAGCACCTAAGCAACAGTCGCAGCTTCGACCGTTCAGAATAACGTGCCACAACAGGATCAGCAGATATGAGTATCAACAGCCTTTACTATCACCAGCCTGACTTGGTCGCAGCGGGTTCCACCGGAACCTGGATCAACCTCGAGGGGTGCAATAACATTCATAAGGAGTGGGAAACTGCACACGAGAGGGCGATCCAGAAAGGCAAGGTCCTGTACCTCATCATCGCAACGCCCAGCCACACTGTGGTTGTTCACGTCGACAAAGAGTCGGAAGTCGGAGAGCACTCCAATCTCTTGGCTACCGCACTCTGGCATCGTTTCGTACTGCTAAGCCGCTGGTCACACCAACGTGCTGTGTCAGCATCCACCGAGAATCGGCGAAGGATCGAGACGAGAACCCACTCGCTGGTGTCGGTCTAACGGCTTAACGGGTGACGGTACGCACAAACACGCTTTGTTGCGTACCGTCACCCCGCGGGGCCTGTCTGCTTGTCAAGTAAAATCATTTATACGCTATTTCACGCATTGATATTTAAGCCTAGTAAAAGATGCTTATTTGAATTATCTAGAAACGCTCTGGTTTATACCACTGGGGCGCTTTTTTGAGCCATTCTTCGAGCTCGTGTTCAGTGAGCAGTCCCGCTTGGGCGCCAACTTTTTGAACAACGCTCATCGAGTTAATGGGCGCCCACTGGAGAGCTCCCTCGATCGTATTGCCTTTAGCCAAAGCCGCTACAAAGGTTGATGCAAAAGCATCACCGGCACCGGTTCGGTCAATCGGCGGGCTTGGATCTGGATAAAGCGGCATTTTAAGGCGGTTTTGGCCATCTGAGGCATAAGCTCCATTTGGTCCATCAGTTACAACCACAATTTTGGGACCTAGGGCATGAAGATGGTTAATCAGATCATGAACATCATCATGGTTGCCACCGCCAACTGTAACGGCTTCTTCACGGTTCAAAATGATAACTTCAGTGCGCTGATAAATCCGCTTTAGTCGCTCGGTGCCAGCTTCCATTTGAAAGGTCCCCGGCTGAAAGGCCAATTTAACGGTTGGATTCTCGTCAAGCCAATCGGCCACTTGGTCATGATACGGAATAGCGTGTTCGCTGATCGAGCTGAAATACATCCAGCGTGGTGTTTCGTCGGGTCGGAGGTGCGGCCAGTGATAGTTATATTCCTCGTGTTTGATTAAAATGGTCCGCTCTGCACCGTACCATAAGATGTAGTGATAATTGCTTCGCTTGCCTGGGTTAACCCGCACAAAACTATGGTCGACACCGTTTTTGACCAGTGACTCAATCATGTCGCGGCCCCATTGATCGCCACCGACATTGGTTACAAACGATGTTTTTAGGCCCAATCTAGCAAACGACACGGCTCCATTGGCAGCATTGCCGACCCCTTCAACGACTTCGGCATGGTCAAACGGTAGTTTGGTGCCGAACTCCATGGCCAGCATTTGCTTGCCGTTTTCGTCGGTATAAGTCTTAGCCTGATCAGGCAACAGCTTAATAAAGGCATCGGTAACGATATCGCCGACGGAAATGACATCAAATTGTTCTGACATGTTTATTGCCCACCTTTTTTGCGATCATTACCTACAACATAACGCGATCTGGAAATGAAATCAAACCGATAACGCTTTTCCGGTCGAATTAAAGTCGTTAATTTTGCTTTCTACTACAGCCTGAACCGCCGGCACGACGGCCTTCTCAACCAACTTAGCGACGGAATATTCATCGGGGTTTTCGCGTAGAGCTTTCTCCAATGCTTGGCGATAAGCAATCCGCATATCAGAGTTTATGTTTACCTTGGTAACGCCAATTTGGACAGCACTGACAAAATAATGACCGGGCGTGTCACTGCCACCGTGCAAAGAAATATTGCAGCCTATAGCGTCCCGAATCCTTTGCAATAACTCCAGGTCAAGCACCTTTGGAACTGGGTATTTGCCGTGGAGATTACCGACCGCCGCCGCAAAAGTATCAATGCCCGTTGCCTCAACAAAAGCTTTCGCTCCCTCGGGCGTACTAAAGGTTTTCTTAATGGCTTCATAGTCAATTGTTTCGTTGTGCAGATTAGATGAGCCGGCAAAGTAGTGTGGTTCGCTCTCCACCAGAGCCCCCGTAAACTTGGCGTATTCGACAACTTCCTTCGTGGCGGCAATGATTGCTTCATCGGTGGCCTCGTGATCAGCCTGCGAGATGTCGATGTGAATAAATTCAATACCCGCTTCGATGCCTAATTTGGCAGCATGAACTGACGGCGAGTGATCCAGGTTGATATACATTTCGATGCCGTATTGAGCCTTGAAGTTATCGACCATATCCCGCAGATTGTCCAGACCGATGGTATCAACTTCACCTTGGCTAACTTCGACCAGCAAGGGCGCTTTCTTATTAACGGCCGCTAGCGAGACGGCTTGCAGTGTTGGTTCATCATCTAAATTAAAGGCTCCGAAGGCCCAGTGATCAGCTCGAGCGCTAGCCATGCGCTCGCGAGCTTGCTGGCAATTGTTGCGTATCTGGGAAAGTGTTAGTGGCATATTGGCTTAGTATAAAGCTTGTGCTAATTGCCTGCAATCAACCGGTCAAGATTAGTTCAATTATCTCAAGTATTAATTTATTGAAAATAGTCAGAAGATAATTCACAATAGGTTTGAAATTTACTTAAAAAGATAGGCTCAGCTATGAAAATTGTCGAAGACACCCCCAACCGTTTAGTGCTCAAGGAAGGCGCCCTGGGAACTCGATCACTCGGCGTCTTGGTTATAATTATCGGTCTTGTGCTACTTGGAGCGGGCCTCAAAAACCACACCCAGCACAATATTATCCTGCTTGATGTGGTGGGTCTTTTACTGGCGGTAGCCGGCGCCCTGCTGCTATTCATCAGTCAATCCGACATGGTGATAGCCGATAAGTCAACTCGTCAGCTTAGTGTGACTTTCAAATCTTTAAAAAATCGTCAAGGCGTTAGCCAGACCAACTCGTTTGACGATATCCAGTCAGTACAGCTTTTTCAGCACTACCAGCAGGTCTTCAACGGCGGGCCAAATAACTTCAATAATGGCCCTGGCATGTCTTTTGGTGGCGGCTTTGGCATTGGTATGGCCAACCAGCAAACCACTCTTGAACAAAGCCTAATTGTCCAGTTAAAAAACGGCACGAACATCACTATCGCCCACGAGGATAAGCAAACTGGTTTGACGTTAGGTCTATCGGCCAATTCGCTAATCAACAAGGGGCAGAAGCTGGCGGCCGTCATAGGCGTGCCGTTCGATCAGCAAGGTGCCGCCACACCAGGCCAACTGATGCAAATGGTCGAGCACAAAATAGTCGGTCAGCCCGAATCATTCGTGCCGCCAGCCGACAACCCGACACAACCCGCTCAACCAGTGACACCGCCAGCCTCGCCCAATCAATTTATATCGCCTGACCAAACACCCAACGAACCAGATCAGGAAACTCCGCCCGATCAGAATAACTACTAAGTTTTAAGCTTTTCTATCGACTAACTGCTTAGCTGCCAGCTGGATATGTTTGGCGTTCAAACCAAAATGTTCCAACAGCTCATCTGGTTCGCCTGATTCGCCAAAGCGGTCTAGCATGCCGATCCGTTTGATCGGTACCGGATACTCTTCGCCCAGCAACTCCGAAATTGCCCCACCCAAACCGCCAATCACCTGGCCCTCTTCAGCCGTCACCACGCACTTGGTTTTGCGAACACTCTTGAGGATTGTTTCCGAGTCCAACGGCTTAATGGTTGGAACGTGCACGACTTCGGCATCAATCCCGCTTTTGAATAACTTTTCGGCGGCCACTAGCGCCTGATAGGTCATCGTGCCGGTGGCAATAATCGTGACATCCTGGCCGGCCGCAAAGACATAGGCTTTACCAAGCTCAAACGGCGTATCCTGGGTGGTCACGATCGGCGTCGCTTCGCGGGCCAACCGCATGTAATTAGGTCGGCTATCTTTAGCCATGGCCAGTGTCGCTTTCTCGGCCTCCGTCGAATCGCACGGCGCAATCACTACCATATTGGGCAAAGCCCGCATCAGGGCGACATCTTCCAGCATTTGGTGGGTCGCGCCGTCCGGACCGACACTTACGCCGGCATGAGAACCAACTAGCTTAACTGGCCGATCATTCAAACAAATCGTGGTCCGAATCTGTTCCCAGTTACGACCGGGGCTGAAGGCCGCATAGCTACTGACAAACGGGATCTTACCCATCGCCGCCAGTCCAGCACCAACCGTCGCCAGATTTTGTTCGGCAATACCAATTTGGGTAAAGCGCTCGGGGAAGGCTTCAGCAAAAAGACTCATCTTCGTCGAATCGGTCAAATCAGCACAGGCCGCTACCACTCGATCATCAAGTCCGCCAGCTTTTTTAAGACCGCGCCCAAAACCAGCCCGGATTGGTTCGGCCGGCAGGTCAGTTGCTAGAATATCGGCTACAAGATGCATCTCCGGCATTAGTCGGCCTCACTTTTAATCTTGCCGCCCAAAGTACGCAGTTCCTTAAGGGCCAGCTTAGCCTGCTCATGATTCGGTGGCACGCCGTGCCAACGAAAGTCATACTCCATAAAGTCGACACCCATGCCCGGGACGGTATGAGCAATAATCATGACTGGCTTTTCAATGATCGCTTTACCCATTTCGCAGGCATCGATGATAGCTTCAATGTTGTTACCGTCGATTTCTAGAACATGCCAGCCAAAGGCTTCCCATTTAGCTTTTAGGTCTTCCAGCGGCATAACGACTTCAGTCGGTCCATCAATTTGAATATTGTTCCGATCGGTAAAAGCGATGATGTTGTTGAGCTGATACTTACTGGCCAGCATGGCGGCTTCCCAGACATTGCCCTCATCTTGTTCGCCGTCACCCATTACCACGTAAATCCAGCGGCCCTTGGTCTTGTCCATGCGCATCGCCAGAGCCATACCGCAGGCTTGGCTTAAACCACTGCCTAGCGGCCCGCTAGTGGTCTCCAGGCCGGGTAGTTTGGTCCGTTCCGGGTGACCCTGCAACCGGGAGCCGAGTTTACGTAGCGTCAGCAACTCTTGTTTATCAAAGTAGCCAGCTTCGGCCATGGCGGCATAACGCACCGGCACACAATGGCCGTTCGACAGCACCAAGATATCGCGCTCCGGCCAATCCGGCTGCTTGGGGTCGTGCTTCATAACCACAAAATAAAGGGCTGTAAAGATATCGGCTAGGCCGAGCGGTCCGGCGCTGTGACCGCTACCGGCGTGTTCGAGCATACGAATAATGTCCTCACGAATGTCGTTGGCTTTTTCTTCCAGGGCTTTTTGGGTTAAAGGTGTCGTGATCATGTGAGCGATACGCTTTTTAAGTTAGCGACTCCAGTTTAGCAAAGGCCTGAGCCGCGTTCGGGGCGTGCTGGATAAAACCGCCAACATTCAAGACATCGACACCGGCTCTAACTAGGTCACCGACGTTTTGATCGTTGACTCCCCCATCCCAACCGATCTCCAGCGACGGTTTGAGGGCCCGCAAGGTCACAACTTTTTTGAGCAGCCTGAAATCGGCTTTACTGCCTCCCTGATAACCCAAATTGCCGGAGAAAATTAGGACATGGTCAAGTTCCCGCAGGGCCGGTCGAATTGATTCCACACCGGTTTGGGGCAACAACGCCAGACCAACTTCGATACCGTGACGGTGCATGCGATTGGCAAAGCCAAAAAAATCACCGTCAGCTTCGGCGTGCACAATTATAAGTTGGGGATGTTGGACAATATATAAATCGGCGTATTCCATCGGCTTTTGATACATGACATGCAAGTCGACCGTGACGTTACCGGGCCACCATAATTGGTCAATATCAATCAGCCTGCGGGGTGCTAATTGGCCGTCGGCGACATCCAGATGCAACCGTCCAGCAAAGGGTGTTACCCGGTCCATCTGCGATTTATAATCCGTCGCCGCCACAGCCGTGATGGTTGGACAAATGACCGCCCGGCTCATGTTAGTTCATCCAATTCTTTAATCCGGCGCTTAAAGCGGGAAGCACCAGCAAACGGCGTGCTTAACCAAGCCATAACAATTGGCTCAGTTTCTTCCAGCGTCAAATAGCGTGAAGATAAACACAGCACGTTGCTGTCGTCGTCGTTGCGGGCTGAGCGGGCTTCTTCCAGATTCCAACACAAACTGGCTCGAATAGACTTGAAACGATTGGCTGCCATCGCCATACCCTGGCCGCTGCCGCAAATTAGAATCCCCCGGCTGTCCTGGTCATTATCGGCCAGCAGTGAGGCCACTACCCGGCCGGCAAACTGCGGGAAGTCGTCGGCTGGATTCAGCTTTTGATCACCATCATCAACCACGTCGTAACCACTGTCTCGTAATACTGTAGCGATCTGTTGTTTGAAATCGAAGCCGTTATGATCGGCGCCAATGTAGATTTTCAATTATTTGCCTTTTGTCCTGCCGCTACTTAGTTGTGCTCGTGAGCTTCTTTCTGATGCAAGTCATGACCGACATCAGCTACTACTTCGACCAGACGATTTGAATAACCCCATTCGTTGTCGTACCAGGCAGCAACTTTGAGCATATTACCGCCCACCACCGCCGTCAGCAGTAAATCGACGATCGCCGAATGCGGGTTGCCAATAAAATCGGTACTAACCAATTCTTCTTCGGTGACATCCAAAATACCCTGATAAAATGGCTCTTTGGTGGCTTTCTTGAAAGCTTCATTAACCTCTTCGGCACTAACACTGCGTTTGGTGATGATCACAAAATCACTCAATGATACGACTGGCGTCGGTACTCGTACTTCCATGGCACCAAAAATACCTTGTAAGGCTGGCAAAGCTTTACCGGCCGCAATCGAGGCTCCGGTGGTTGTCGGTACAATGTTCTGGGCGGCAGCTCGGTCTTCACGTAAGTTCTTGCCCGGACCGTCTTGCAGTTTTTGACTGGCGGTATAGCTGTGTATTGTAGTCATCATCAGCTTCTCGATGCCAAAGTTGCTTTCAATCACATTCAAGACCGGTGTAATGCAGTTGGTCGTACAACTGGCATTGCTGACCACGTCACTGGCGGATTCTAGTTTATCGTCGTTGACGCCCAGGACGATGGTAGTGGCACTATCGGCGCTCTCACCTTTAGCTGGCGCACTAATCACCACTCTTTTGGCACCGGCGGTGATGTGAACTCTGGCTTTGTCCGGCTCAACAAAAAAGCCGGTCGATTCGATTACCACATCCACGCTTAGATCTTTCCAGGGCAAAGCGGCTGGATCCTTTTCGGCCAGTACTCGAATCTTTTGTTCGTCAACAATCAGATTCTGTTCATCAAAGCTGACTTTATGTTCATACGTGCCGTAGTTGCTATCGTGTTTCAGTAAATAAGCTAGCGTTTTAGTGTCCGTTAAATCATTAATGGCCACTATCTCGCAGTCACTGCGATCAAAGGCGATTTTAAACGCGTTACGTCCGATACGGCCGAAACCGTTAATTGCTACTCGTGTCTTCATGCTGCCCCCCTTTTTTGGTCTTGTATCCTATAACCACTTCATTGTAGAAGCATAAGCACGGTGATGCAAGGACAGTCAGTTAACAGTCTTAAGCGCTGGCGTGGGCCTGGTTGTAGCGCTCAATTGATTCGGCAATAACTTTCTTAGCCGCTTCAACATCACTCCAACCCATGACTTTGGTACTGCCTGGTTTTTTAAGATCCTTGTAGTGAGCAAAGTGATGCTCAACTTTTTGCTGCCAACGCTCACCTAGATCATTCAAGCTGGCTACGCGGTCGCCGGTATTACGATCGTCAGCTGGCACAACGACTACTTTGTAGTCCATTTCGCCATCATCTTCAAAATTGAGTAAACCGATGATTTTGGCCGATAGCCAGACGCCGGTCGGGATTGCTTCGTCAGTTACTACTAGGGTATCTAATTCGTCACCATCTTCATCAATGGTTTGAGGTATAAAACCGTAGTTGACTGGCTTGGCGAAAATGGTCGGCTCGACCCGATCGAGCACAAAAGCAGCGTGCTCGCGATCCCACTCGATTTTCATACTGGAGCCTTTGGGAATTTCTACGACGGTATTAACCAGCCCGTTTTGGTAGTCACCCGGCGTTAGGACTTTATTAAAATCAGGCATGACATAATCTCCGTTAGTTTAGTTAATTTTACTAATTGTCATCGGTGATATTGTACACTACCAGGCATTATTAGCTCTAGCTGCCCCTGTGGCCGTACTTAGAAACTTTGGCCTCAATTGCATAGGGTTGTGGTCTACGGAAAAAGAATTCGAATTCAGTAAAATGCCAGCACTGATTAACAAATTTTCTTAGTAAGCTTTAGTAAACCGGGGCATTTCTAGCACTTAATTCAGCTTCTCGACGTATCCGTGCATTATTATCAAGCAATGTTCGCAAGGCTCTTGTGGAAGCACGGTCATGTAACAAGCGTTCAGCCACGAAGCCATCTTCGGCCACAGTAAGCCTTCCGAGTCCCCTGAGATGTTCTGGATGTAAATATGGTGAACGCGCCCAAGCAAGTGCCTGTCCTAGTTCTTCTGGATCTGTCACTAACCTTTCGGTCAGTATTGGTAGTAGCGGTCCTTTAATGGCCCACGACCGAATTAGCCCTTCATCAACATCAGAACGAGCAATTATGGCGATTTGACCAGCATACTGACTGGTTCTAGCGTCAGCAATAATACCCCATTGATGCTCATGACGACCTAGACCCATGGCAGATGGTCTTGCTCCTAGAGAACCAATCGATGCATAAGTTAGTTCGTCGATACTTAAGACTTTATCATGATCTTGTATATCAAGTATTTGTGTATCCGCATCGGTGGTATGACGAGCTAAAACATCTGTAACAATACCCTGAAATTCTGATACTGCCTCCTGTTGCATGGCCATAGCATAATACTAACTAAAGCCAGCGCTTTTGCAAACATAAGCACTTTATAACCGAACTGGATCATGGCATCTGGTAGGTTATACTGTTTAGGTATGAGAGTTGTTTTTGATCACGCCGACCAGGAAGCTGCCAACATTCGAACGTTTTGGTTTAAACCGGAACAGCCAGTCGATTATACGGCCGGTCAATTTGTCGAACTGACCCTACCCCACCCTCACCCGGACAAACGCGGCGAAAAACGGTGGTTTACTTTGAGCAGCGCGCCGGGCCATGAGCTGGTCAGCATCACCACTAAACTAAGCCCCGATGGCAGCAGCTTTAAGCAAGCCCTGCAAAAGCTTCAACTGGGTGACGATCTACAGATGTCCGAGACAATGGGTGATTTTGTCTTACCGAAATACCTAACCCAACCGTTGGTTTTTGTGGCCGGCGGTATCGGCATTACTCCCTTCCACAGTATTTTCGAGTGGCTAGTTGAACACTACGAACAACGCTCAATTCAGTTTATTTATGGTGTCAGAGTTGAGGATGAGATTATTTTCCAAAACACCCTTACTAAAGCTCGACAACATGCCACCATCGTGGTCGGTGAACCATCAGAAACCTGGGGCGGCGAGCGTGGTCAGTTGTCAGCTGAATTAATCATTGGCCTAACCAAGCCTAGTGCCGACACGTTAGTCTACCTCTCGGGGCCAGAGCCGATGCTAGAAGCACTTGAAAAGGACTTTCTAGCCCACGGCCTAACCAAACAACAGCTGGTGACCGATTTCTTCCCGGGTTATCCTAATTTATAGTCTAAAACTAAGTATTGGTGGCAACGGTAACAATTTCGGTGGTTTCCGATTTGGGGGTTAATTTACCTTCTAGATATTCACGGATAATCAGGGCGGCTGAGGCGCCTTCGCCGACAGCACTGGCAATCTGCATAGTGGCCCCGGAGCGGATATCGCCAGCTGCAAAAACGCCCTTCATCGACGTCTGCAAGTGTTCGTCGGTTTTAACAAAGCCGATGGGGTCTAGTTCAACGTCTGAGTCTTTTAGAAATTCACTGTTGGGCTTTAAACCAACAAAAACAAAAACCCCGTCGGTTAGTAGTTCAACTCGCTGACCGGTCGTTTTGTCGGTCCCAATTACTTTGGTAACTTTGTTATTTTCACCGACAATTTGGTCGGTTGAGGTTTGCAAATGAACGGTAATTTTACCGGCTTTAACGGCCTCATCCAGTTCGTGCTGGAGGACTTCCGAAGCTTTGATGGTACTACGAACTAACATATCAATATGACTAGCAAAACGCGTCAGGAAAAGGGTTTCTTGAACGGCCGAGTTACCACCACCAATTACCACTAGTCGTTTGTCGCGGTAGAAGGCGCCGTCACAGGTGGCACAGTAGTGCACCCCCCGGGCGTAATAGTCTTGTTCGCCGGGTACGCCAACTTTTTTATAGTCACTGCCGGTGGCAATTAAAACCGCCCTGGCTAGCATATCGCCGCTGGTGGTCTCTAACCGTTTGTATTTACCTTCATCATGGATTTTAGTGACCTCGCCGAGTTCAATCACAGCACCAAAGCGCTCGGCCTGCTTGCGTAGATTCTCAGCCAGCGTTAAACCTTCAATGCCGTCAGGAAAACCTGGGTAGTTATCTACTTTATCGGTGACGGCTGCCAACCCGCCGATCACCGCACGCTCAAATAGCAATGTCTCAATATCTTCACGGGTCGTATAAACAGCCGCGCTTAAAGCCGCCGGGCCAGCGCCGATCATCACAACTTCGTGTTTCGGTAGATCAGTAGGCTTCATTACGTTCCTATTCTACTAGACTTAGTAACATTTTTACTATGATTGCCACTGAACTGCCAGCTAGCTAGTCAACCGTTCGGCGGCTAATTGAATCAAGCGTTGCCTCAACTTAAGAGATAGCGGGAACGAGTTTAGTCAGGTTGTAACCGACCACAACTTCTCGGGAGTCGTCTTGTTTGGTAATAACTGTGACCGGTACGGTTAGCGCGCCAGATATTTGGAGAGCTTCGGCCTGGCGTTCCGGGTGTTCATCAAGATTAATTTCTTCGTAGTTGTGGCCCTTAGCCCCTAGGTACCGTTTGACCATCACGCAGTAGGCGCAGCTGGAGGTGGTGAAGACCGTAATTTTTTTGGGCATTGGCTCTCTCCTTGGTTATTTTATGTGTTTTTTAGACGATAACCTCGATTATATATAGCGCCCCGGCCTTTTGCAAGAGCGCTATATGTTGTGCTTTTAGTGACAATTTTATAGTTATGACTGAATTCGTAACAGCTTAACTACAAAGACCAAAGCTGAGTTGGCGGGGATGCTGCCGTTGGCTTGGCTGCCGTAGGCTAGACTCGACGGAATTACCAACCGGCGGGTGCCGCCGACCTTCAGTCCGACCATTCCCTGGTCCCAGCCAGGGATAACTTGGCCTTGGCCGAGTGTGAAAGCAAAACCGATCGGCTGGTCGAAGTTTTGATCAAACTCTTTGCCGCTGGAAGCTATGGTGCCGTAATATTTGACGATTAAACAGTCGCCGCTCTGGGCGGCTTGGCCGCTGCCTGGTGTTAAATCAGTCGTTTGCAAACTATTAACTGACCCGTTAGGGATATAGACTGTCGGCGTTGGCAGGACCGGTTCGACGGATGAGTCAGTACAACTTGCGGTTGACGATGAACTTGGGGTCGAGTTAGACATTAGTTGTTGGATGATGACAGCCGTGGTTAACGCCAGAGCCGAGACAGTGAAAATAATGATGCCGACCCACGCAAACGCTCGCTCCCGTACTTTTGTCATATTCGTTCATTATAAGTACAGAAGCGTCATCTGGCTAGCCCGCAATTTCGTATTTGGTCAGCTTCTTCTTGGTGGCCTCGGTGTGGCTTTGTTGTAATTTTAGAAGCTGGGCATAAATACCGCTGGTTTGAGCCAGTTCGGCCGGCGTACCGATTTCATCAATCCGCCCGCCAGCTAGGGTCACTATTTGATCAACATGTTGGATGGTACTTAAGCGGTGGGCAATAATCAGGGTGGTGCGGCCTTTCATTAAGCGCTTGAGGGCTTCTTGGACCATCGCTTCACTGCGGCTGTCCAAGCTGGAGGTGGCTTCGTCTAAGATCAGAATCGGGGCGTTTTTAAGTAGTGCCCGAGCGATGGCGATGCGCTGTTTTTGGCCACCGGAAAGTTTTAGCCCGCGCTCGCCGATTTCCGTGTCGTAACCTTTGTCGAACTTATTAATAAATTCATCGGCATTGGCCGCCTTAGCCGCTGCTTCGACCTCTTGGTCGCTAGCGTCCGGGTTAGCATAGGAAATATTTTCTCGAATCGTGCCGCTAAACAGGGCTGGTTCTTGAAAGACGATACCGATGTTGGCCCGCAGGCTGGCCTGCGTGACATCGTTAATATTCTGCCCGTCGATCAGAATCTGCCCGTGGTTGACTTCATACAAACGCAGCAGCAGATTAGTCAAAGTGGTCTTGCCGGCGCCGCTTTCACCGACTAAGGCGACTTTGGTATCCGGTTCAATTCTCAAAAAGACATTGCGCAGCACCGGCTGATCTGCGGTGTAGGCAAAACTGGCATTATCAAAAACGATGTCGCCGCGTCTGACCTCTAATTTCTTAGCACCTTCGTGGTCGGCAATTTCCGGCTGGACATCCATCACCGCAAAGTAGTCTTTGGTGTTGGCAATAGCGCGCTGGGTATTATCGACTAGAAAACTGATGCTGAAAATCGGTATACGGATTAGCAAGGCATACTGCAACAGCAAAACCATGGTACCGATGTCGTAATGGCCCTCGGCAGTTTCCACAAAAATAAACACAAAGACGCCCAGAAAGACAAAGTTAAGCACTAGCCGGCGAAAGATATCTTGACGGTGCCAATAGCGGCTTTGCGGCCGAGTAGTTCGGATAACCTGATTAAACATCTGCCGGAAGAAACTGAGTTCCCTGGCCTCCTGCAGATAACTTTTGACAACCCTAACTTGACCAATCGATTCGGCGAAGCGACCGCTGGCCACATCCAGATCTTCATTGATGTCCTTTTGCCACTTCTGCCATTTATTGCTAGTTATGCTGGTGAGAAATATAAAGATCGGGTAAATAGCAAACAGCATTAGGCCGACCTGCCAGCTGAAGTAAATGACAATCAGCAGCGAAAAGATGGTGCTAAAAATAAACTGCAGGAAGTTGTTGCTGAGCATTTGCACGAAAGTGGTGATCTGGGTAATACCACGGCTCATGCGGTTGATGATCTTGCCGCTCAGTTCGGAATCAAAATAGGTCTGCGGCAAACTCAGCAGGTGGGCGTAGTAGCGTTCGCTCATGGTTTTCTGCAAGCGGGCGGCCAACATATCTCCCAGATAACCGCCGACGTTACTCAGCAGCGTTTGGCCGACATCAGTCACAAACATCAAGACCGCAAACAGGGCGACCAGTTTAACATCGGCATGTGCGCCTTTGGCTAAGTTAGTAATTTGGTCAATGGCCCCTTTGGTTAGCAGCGGCTGCAGCTGACTCATGACCGATAACAAAATAGTAAAGAGCGATATCCCTAAGTAATAGGGCCACAGTTCGCCCGTAAAACGGAATATCCGCAGTATGCTTTTCATTCCTAACACTATACCGTGTCAGGTTGTTTTATTTCAAAGGCGTTCGGCTCGGAGGGCGGTTTTGGCCGCTTCGGCGACTTTATCCAGTAAGCCGTTGACTTCTGTATCGGTCAGGGTGCGGTCGTAACTAGCCAGACTCAACCGGAGCGTAATCTGCTTATGTTCCTGGTCGTCGAGCCGTTGATAGATATCAACCGGCACCAAGTGGGCCACGCTATGGTCTGGTTTGAGCGCTGACAACTGTTGCCAGACAAAGTCGAAAACCTGTTGATAGCTGGTTGCCGATGGCACCTTTAGGCAGATGTCTTGATCAACCTTGGGAAAATGCGACAAACTGGTATACGACCGCGATTGGCTGGCCACCGATAGCGACAATAGAACATCAATATTCAGCTCAAAACCGGCACAGTCGGTTGGCAGCTTAAGGATTTGTCGCACCGCCAAGTTATATTCACCGAGTATACCCAAGATTATTTGATTAACCTGAACCAAGCTGGAGCGGGCCGGCTCAAACGGGCGCACCGCTTGACGGTCAATGGCCTCAGTCGGCTCTTGATATGGCAGAAACTTAATGTCACTTAAGCCCAGACTGGTTAGTAACTCAAGCAAATATTTCTGGGCCTCATAGTAGCCGCTGGCGAATGATCGTTTGGCTGTCTTGTCCCGGTGGACATATACCAAAGCCAAACGATTAAATTCGGACAGCAGGGCGGCTTCCCCGGCGGCGGCCGTTTTGATATGAACTTTGCCAGTTTCAAAAATAGCAAACTCATCGTAGCCGGCTTTTAAGTTGGGATAGATCTTATCCAGTAAGCTGGGCGTTAAACTCAATCGGTAATACTGCAGTTCCGGGCTGAGAGCATTGGCAATTTGCAAAGCTTGGTCACGGTCCTGATGGACTTTATCTAAAAGATTACCGTGTACAAAACTGTAGGTTAAGACTTCATTGGCCCCGAATTTGCTGAGCTGCTGACTAAGACTGGCTTTTAACTCCAACAAGGGATCCCGGGCAGCTGGCGTTAAGTCGCGCTGCGGTAAAACTAATGGTAGTTTATCGTAACCATTCAGCCGGCCGACTTCTTCAACAACGTCTTCCCGCAGCTCAAGATCGGTCCGCCAAAACGGTGCCGTCACGGTTAGGGTACCGTTATCGATCACTACCGTGCACTCGACATTTTCCAGCAGTTGTTTAATAGCCTCAGCTGATAGCTGAAGGCCTAAACGGCTATTGATAAACTCGGCCGTGACTGGTACTGGCGGATGAATCCATTGCCTTTGGCCGACGTGGTTGTCGTCAAGCAGCTGACTGGCCTGCTTAGCCCCGGCGTGTTCACCGAGTAGGCGCAACGTTTCGGCCACCACGCGGTCGTTTTGGAGTGGCGACTGACCTTTGGTATATCTGGTGACGGCGTCAGTAAACAAACCGCTGGCCATAGCGGTTCGGCGGATGGAATACATATCAAAGGTGGCACATTCTAACAGGACATTCTTGGTCTGTTCATCAACTTCCGTCTCGGCGCCGCCCATCACGCCGCCTAGCCCAATAGCTTGATGATCGGTGGCAATCATAATGGCTTCGGGCCGTGGTTCAATAACCTTGTTGCCCAGCAGTGTTAGTTTCTCGCCCGGCTTGGGGTAGCGCACGACTAGCGTCGTTTCGTTACCGCTAAGGGCTTTTACTTTATCGTAATCATAAGCGTGCATCGGTTGGCCGGTCAGCAGCATCATGTAATTAGTTAGATCGACAACATTGTTAACCGGTCGGACACCGACCCGCATTAAGTAGGTCTGAAGCTCAATCGGCAATGGCTTAATAGTAACGTCGCTTAGCACGACGGCCACAAAGCGCGGTACTAGCTCAGGCAATTCATTACGTAGTACCAGTGGCAGTTTTTGGTCGCTAACCGCTATCGGATCGGTCAGCGGTGTTTTATACCAGACCGGTGAAACAAATGGATGACCCAAAATACCAGCCAGTTCGCGGGCAATGCCGAGCTGACCGAAGCAGTCCGGTCGGTGGGTAAACATCTTGTTTTCGAGCTCAACAATTTGGTCGTTCAGCTTCAGGGCATCGGCCAAACTATCACCGGGCTTGGCTTCAACCGTTACTTCCAAAAGGCCTTCGTGATTATCGCCGAGCAGTAGTTCCCTGGGCGAAGCCAGCATACCGTAGCTCTTGTGGCCGCGGATCTCCCGGATTTCTAGTACTAGCGGTTCTTTGCCGACCGATTCCGGCACCGTTGTGCCGGGGGGTAGCCAAGCTGCTAGCATGTTGTCGTGGACATTGGGAGCGCCGCAAACAACTTGAATATAACCGTCCGAATCGCGCTCGACAGCTTGGGTTCGGCCACCATCATCAATCCGACAAACGTGCAGCCGATCGGCGGTGGGATGGTCCTTAACTTCAATCACTTTAGCCACCAAGATGCCCTGATAGAGCTTGCCCAAATCTGTAACTTGCTCGACCGCCCCCAGCTGCGAGCCGATCTTTTCCACTAGCTCGTCTAGACCGAGATCAAGATCGGTGTACTTCTTAAGCCAATTCAGACTGACTTTCATGAAAATTGCCTCAGGAAATCTAGTTTAGCGGCTTCAAAATGCCGAATGTCTTCAATGTCGTATTTCATCATAACTAGCCGGTCGATTCCGCCGCCCCAGGCGAAGCCGGTGTAAACTTCCGGGTCAATCCCCGCTTCACGCAGCACATTGGGATGGATCATGCCACAACCGAGTAGCTCGATCCAACCGCTCTGCGAACAGACCGGGCAACCTTTCTTCTGACAAAACGGACAGGACAGCGCAAATTCAAATGACGGTTCGGTAAACGGGAAATAGAACGGCTGGGTTTTAACCTCCAGCTCTTGGCCGTAATAGGTCTGCAGAAAGGTTTTTAGAGTGGCAATCAAATGGCCGGTATTAATGCCTTGGCCAACATAAACACCCTCTAACTGGTAAAAGGTATGCTCGTGCCGGGCATCGAGATCTTCATTGCGAAACACCCGGCCGGGAATAACTACAGCGATGGAACCGCCGGCCTCTAAATTGCCCTTGAACTGTTTGAGCACCCGGTTCTGCATGGTGCTGGTGTGAGCCGGCGCAATCAGCGGTTTGCCGCCAGCGTCGGTTTGGGTGGTCATGAAAGTATCGTAATCATCACGCGCCGGGTGGCCTTCCGGAAAGTTTAGGCTGGTAAACATATGATAGTCGTCGTCGACTTCACGGCTCTCGACGGCCGTAAAACCCATCCGGTTGAAGATGCTGAGGACTTTGTAAAGCTCGGTCATCAGCGGGTGTCGGCTACCTAACTCGGCCGGTAAGGTCTTGGGGCGCTGGTCAACCGGAACGTTGATATCAAAGGGGGCGGTGATATCAATTGGCGCCAGAGTCACGGCTTGGCCTTGGTGCTCCACCACCATTTGTTCCAATTCGGCCCGCAGTTGATTGGCCTCTTTGCCAAAATCAGCTCGTTCAGCCGGTGGTAGAGTCTTTAGCTCATCAAATAAAGCCCTCAGTTCAACGGCTTTTAAAATATCGGCCTTATGGTCAAGTTCCTTAAACTGTTGCTTCAAATGCTCGGCAGCCTCAGCCAGATGGGGATTTTGATAGGTCATACTTGCTTACGATTATAGCCTACTGCCCGCCAATCAAGTAAGTCAATCTGCTGACCTAGGTCAGTGTTCTGATATACAATTGTTCTAGCCATGACACAGCATTCCGATGCCCCTAACCCAAAAAGCCGGCGCAAACGGTCGCTTATACGGCAAGGTTTGCTGGCTCTGATAATTCTAGCCGTGGTCGTTGGTCTGGTAACGACGCATTTGTTTGACGATAGTCAGGCCAATTCTTCGGCGCCAGTTTCACAATCAACCAAAGCGCCGCTAACGAGCTCCAACCAGACGAACGAACTGCAGCAGCTACTAGATAATTGGGTAGCTACGCAGCCGGCCCAGTACGCTGTTTCAATTAGACAGCTCAGTGGTGATAAACTGACGGCTAATTACCGATCGACCGATCAAATGACGACTGCCAGCACCTATAAACTGTTCGTGGCCTACGCTATCTTAAACGGTATTGAACACGGTGCCTATTCGATGTCACAGGTGACGGTCGCCGGCGAACCAACCGATACCGTTTCCTACTGTCTGCAGCAAATGATCTTGGTCTCGGACAACGATTGTTCCTATGACCTGATGGCGCTGTACGGCTTTACTCAGCTAACGGCCTTTATCCAGGCCAACGGTTTTACTTCGACCGATATTGATAACTACGACGCCTCGGGCAATCTAACCGATGCCAACAAGTTGTCCACGGCAGCCGACGAAGCCAACTTTATGTATCGTTTGCAAGCTGGCCAACTATTAAATACCCAAGACACTAACTACCTGTTGAACTTACTTAAAAACCAAGAGCTGCGCGAGAGTATCCCCTCAGGCGTACCAGCCGGTATAGCCGTCGCCGATAAACCCGGTTGGTTGTCCAATGTTGAAACCGATGCAGCCATCGTTTACGGCAGTCACAGCACTTACATACTAGTTATCATGTCCAATGGCAGTACCACTCAGCCGTTGGCTAATTTATCGAAGATCGTCTACGACTACATAGAAAATGCCGTGGTTGACCCACTTAATACCCAGGCTGACGATGATTAATAATGCTGCTGCTTGCACATTTACAAGCAGTGGTCAATAATTTTGAGTCATATAAATATTAGAGAGCACCGTTCAGTCCAGCCCACGGGAGATTTCACTGGCACCGGCAGAGCTAAAACTGAAACACATATAGAGATAGAGTTAACTGCCGTTTCGCCAGAACAGCTTAAACTACTTAAAACTGCAGCTGGGGTTCTTCTTAATTATCTTAGGACCAGAGATTTGATTGATCCTTCTGTACCGGCATCGTATGCAGACAGTCAACCGGCAACAAGGGATGTTGCTCAGTTATTAGAAGAATTACAAATAACACCCGAAGTTATCAATCACGAAATTCAGCCAGATTTTCAAATATAGCTCCTGTTATACTGGAAATTATGAGTGGGCAGGATAACTTATTCGAGCACGCCAAAGCCGTACTAGCCGAGAACGATTGTGGTGATTTCACTCGGCCGGCGCCTGATCTTTATCCTCATCAGTGGTTGTGGGACAGTTGTTTTATCGCCATCGGTCTGCGCCACCTGGACAGCGACCGGGCCCAAAAAGAAATCTTAAGCCTGTTCCGTGGCCAGTGGGCTAACGGTCTGCTACCGCATATGGTTTTTACGTCGAGCAATAAGCCGATGACTCACCAGGACGTCTGGCAAAGCTGGCTCAATCCGCTGTCGCCTGACGATGTCAATACCAGCGGCATTACCCAACCGCCGCTGCTAGCCGAGGCGATCGTCCAAATCGGCGAAAAACTACCGCTCACCGAACGCCGCACCTGGTATCGCCAGGTTTGGCCGAATCTTTTAAAGTACCACCAGTGGCTATATAGCGAACGCGATCCCCACGACGAGGGTTTGGTTTTATTAATTCATCCTTGGGAAGGCGGTCTAGATATAACGCCGCCCTGGATGCAAGAGCTAAACCAGCACTTGCCTTGGTGGATTAGGTTACTTCATAAAACTCATCTGGATAGTCTGATTAGGCCATTACGGTCCGATACTAAGCACGTACCAGCTGAGCAGCGGGCCTTAAACGTCGAAGTGCTAGCCCTAGGCCATAGTATGCTGCAGCTGCGCCGCAAAGGTTATGACATCAACAAAATATTAAAGCGGGGCCTGCCGGCGATTGAGGACTTGAGCTTTAATGCCATCTTGATTCGAGCGAACGCTCACCTCAAAGAAATTGCCAAAACGCTGCGCCAGGAGTTACCCGAAGAATTAGTCGAACGGATGGCACTGGCCGAGCAAGCCCTAGAAGAACTCTGGGATACTTATACCGAACAGTACTACTCACGGAACTTTGCCACCCTCAAGTTACTCAAAGAACCATCAGTTGCTACCCTGCTGCCCCTCTACGCCGGCAGTATCAGTCAGGAAAGGGCGGCCAAGTTAGTATCTAAACTTGAAAACGACCACGTTTTCGGCACGGCTTTTCCGGTACCCAGCGTACCGCAAGATTCCAGCTGGTTTGACCCGCTGCGCTACTGGCAAGGTCCTAGTTGGGTCAACATTAACTGGCTAATTATTGACGGCTTGAAGCGTTACGGTTTTGCTGATCATGCCGCTGCCCTGCGCGATAGTACTCTGGAAATGGTTGACCGCAGCGGTTTTTTTGAATATTTCAATCCACTGACCGGGGCTGGACTCGGCGCCGTCAATTTCTCTTGGACGGCCGCCCTAATCATTGACCTGCTAAAAACTAAGTAGTCCTTAACTGTTCTTCTTCGTCAAGCGGTTCATCGAGCAGCTGCTTTTTAACTGACGTGCCGGATTTGGCGGTTTTATCGGCTAGAGTTTGGACAGCTCCCAGGCGGCTTTCAATCGTCCGGGATTTTCGAGACGCCGAATCAATCGTGGTAGTGGCTTGAACCAGCTTCTCGCGGGTTTTATCGAGCAGATCACCGAATTTACTAAACTCGCCGGTAATACCGGTTAGTAGCTCCCAAACCTTGGAGGATTGCTCGGCGATAGCCAAGGTACGGAAGCCCAGCTGGTAACTAGATAAAATCGCCGCGATAGTGGTCGGTCCGGCAACTGTTACCCGGTAGGAACTTTGCAGATCCTCAAATAGACCGGGGACTCTTAGTATCTCGGCATAGAGACCTTCGGTCGGCACGTAGAGTACCGCGAAGTCGGTGGTGGCCGGCGGCAAGATGTATTTTTCCTTAATCGACTTAGCCTCCAGCTTAATCCGCACTACCAGGGCCTTAATGGCCTGCTCGACTTGGGTAGAGTCACCTTTTTCCTGGGCAGCGACTAAGCGCTGGTAGTCTTCCAGCGGGAATTTGGCGTCAATTGGCAAGTAGATAAAACCTTTGTCGGAGCTTTTATCGGGCAATTTGATGGCAAAATCTACGACGTCATGGCTATCCGGGCTGAGCATGACCTGCTTTTCGTAGTGATCCTTAATGAAGACTTGCTCTAACAAATTCTCGAGCTGGACTTCACCCCAGGTACCACGGGTTTTAACATTAGTTAGGACCCGTTTGAAATCGCTGACGTCGGTGGCCAGACCCTGCATTTCGCCCAAGCCCCGTTGGACTTGTTCGAGCCGTTCGGAAACCTGCTTGAAGCTTTGACTGATGCGCTTTTCCAAGGTGCTCTGCAGCTTCTCGTCGACCGTTAGACGCATCTTCTCCAGCTTGTCGGCGTTATCTTTTTGTAAGCTCTCCAGCCGGCCTTCGACGGTTTTACGGATCAGTTCCAGCTTTTCGTCGTTTTTATCACGCAGCTGCTCGACCCGCTTATCGATGCTCTCCCGGGTAGTGTTCAAGTTGGTGCCCAGCTCTTGACGCAGGGTTTTAAGCGCCTCGTTCATTTCTTTGCGGCTTTGGGCAAATTCCTGGCGCAGCGGGGCGTCCAGATCGGCTTTCTGGCGCGAAACAATTAGATAAAGCACGCCCAGGCCGTCCAAGACTCCCAAAATAATGACCACAGTCAGCATAATCTTTATTGTAGACTAAACTTACTTAAATCCGCAGTTTAGCCCTCAACCGTCACAGTCGTACCGATCGAAGACCAATCGTACAGCCACTTGGCAGTCGCCAGCGGCAGCTCGACACAGCCGTGGGAACCGTGCTCGGTGTCCGTATAGGGGTTATAGATATTGATATTGCCGAAATCGGTGGGTAATCGCCAGGTTGCGTCGTGAAAGCCGTATTCGCCGTACTGGTTATCTAAAAACGGCATCCAATAGCTGACTGGATCACTCCAGCTGCCAGTGCTGTCATGCCCCGACAGAACCTGATCGGTTTCCTTGGCGTAAACATGATAGACGCCGGTCGGCGTTAAATCGGCCGGATAATTTTCCATACCGGTGATGACGGCTGAATCATAAACCGAGTGAGTGCCCGAGCAGGCCCAGAGGTGCTGGACGCTGATACTGACAATAATATTTTGCACCAGCGTATTGTTGGCGCAATAGTTCGCCGCCACTTTAGTGACGACTTGGGGCTGGGATTTGACCGAGATCTGGCCTGAGTTAGCTGACTCGGTGTGCCACCAGAGGAAACCGACGACCACAAAGACCGCTAGCAGTATGACGAAGAACTTCCGCGGCCGTGACGATTGATTAGTCGGAGCTGGTGGTCTCATGTTATCCATTATATAAAACGTGTGACGATAAACATAAAGGCCGCGCCGGCCACGGTCAAACCAATCGTGCCGTAGGACGAGTGTTTACTATGGGCCTGGGGCAAGATTTCACTGGTGCCGATATAGAGCAAAAAGCCGGCAAAGACACCCAGATAAAGCACTAGAGCGTCCTCAGACAAATGCAAGAAGAAAGTGCTTATCACCCCCAATAGCGGCGTGGTGGCGTCAACCAGCAGCAGCATCATAGCCCGGCGCGAGCGGTTGTGGTTCATCAGCATCAGATTCACGGTATTGAGACCGTCGGTGAAATCATGGGCAATTACGGCAATGGCTACGGCGATACCGACACCACTGCCAACCTGAAAACCCAAGCCGATACCGACCCCGTCCAAAAAGCTGTGGCCGGATAGGGCGATGGCTGAAGCCACGCCGACATCGGGATGGTGATGGACCTCGTATTCGCTTTCGTTAGAGTGGTGGATCAGGATGCTTTTTTCGATGATATGGAAGATTAGGAAGCCGCAAACCAGGGCGATCATGGCATAGGTCGGGTTATCGTGCTGAGCAGTTAAAATTTTAAAGATTTCCGGCAGCAGGTCAAACGCCACGACGCCTAGCAAAACGCCGGCCGTATAACCCAGCAAACGATGCAGATGGTCTTGATTTTTTAGACCAGTTAAACCGCCAAAAAGCGTCGAGAAAAAAGTACAAATAGTCAGTAGAACAGCTAGCATGACGGGGTCCTGTTTATGGGCTTAATAATCGTCTGATTGTACCTTATGAGTGGCCCTAAAAACAAATCCTTTAAAACCATAGAACCCGGGGGTTCCCCGGGTTCATTAGGAAGCCTCACACTTCCTATAACTAGCTTATGTTTATCGGGTCTTAATTTCAAGACTGGCGGGATGGCTAAATTGTTATAAATTGAGCATTTCTTTAGGTGGTTTTAACTGGACTCGGCGTAGCTCTGGGCAAAGCAATAATTAACGCTCCGGCCAGGGTCAGGGCGACCCCGGCGACCACTAGACCCCATGCCCCGCTTTTGGGACTGTCGCCTAAAAAGGCAATACCGATGGCCATCGGCACGACCGTTTCAAAAGTAATCATTGAGGCATTGACCACACTGGCCCGGTGCCGTTGCAGAGCAATCGTAAACAGCAAAATAGCAATTAGTCCGTAGGCTAGCAGTGCCCAAACTAGTGGATTCGTGATTAGGTGCCAATAAGGCTGCGTAAAGCGCAGCATCCGGCAAACCAGCGCCGTACCGCCAAAGGCCACACCGCTTAAAGCCCCCAGCATGATCGTGGCCGAGTGGCGGTTGCTTCTAGTCACCAAAGCACCGACGGCAGCAATCAGCAGTGGGAAGAAGATGATAGTCCAACGGACTACCGCAACCACGCTGTGAGCTCTTTCCGAGGTCGCTGTCAGGGTCAGTAGTGATAATCCAACCACGATGCAGAGAATCGCTGTCCAGGTTAACCGGCCTAATTTATGACGCAGAATAAAACACTCAATCAGAGCTGTTACGGCTACACTGGAAGCGACAATCGGTTGAACCACGAAGAGCGGCAGCGTATGGACGGCAATCAGAGTTAGGACAAAGGCCAGAAAGTCTAGCAGTATACCTAAGATGTAGACCCAGTTACTCAGTAAACGCCACAGTAGCGTCACCTGCATGGTAGCCACAGTAGCCTGTTTATCAGCCCCAGATTTTTCCAGGATAGCAGCCAAGCCATTGCAAACGGCACAACCGAAAGCCGCTGACAAGGCTAACCAGAAAAGCATAAATCTACTCTATCAGACAATGGGAATCGGCGATACTTAAGCTATTTGGCTTTGTCGCGGGCAGCGGCCTGGCTCATCCAGCCGTGGGCTAGAAGTAAGGCCATGATTAGAAAACCTAACATGAAAAGCGAGGCGGCGCGGAATTCATGGGCTCTAGGATGCGCAAAGTGCAGCAAAACCCCAGCTACCACAAAGTTGGCCCAACCCCAGGCCACATTGACCAGGGCTGATGACGAGCGACCAAACGGTGTCTGAAACTTTTGACCAGTGATACCTTTGATAAAATGAGGCACGCCGTCGGCAGCAAACAGCCCGGCTAGGAAGCTGTAGATATATAGTGCGACCATAGATGCTTATCCTTGTTTAGTTATCACTATTGTATAACTAAGAGGCCCCAATCTGTCAATCCAAGGCTTTCCGCCCGTTACATTTTGTAACTTTTATAGTCACAATACCTATCTACTGCACTGATAATAACCATTTCTGCTCAATGAGTCTTTTTTGGCAAAGGAAACAATATAAGTTAGGCTGGGACGTATAATTGAGTTATGGAGTCAAGACCGTTAGCCGATCGGATGCGGCCGGAGAAGTTAAACGGTGTGGTTGGGCAGAGGCACTTGGTAGGACCAGGCCAGATTATCCGTGAAATTATCACCAAGAAGCAGCCCACCTCGATGATTTTCTGGGGCCCGCCGGGTAGTGGCAAAACCACCTTAGCTAGAATAATCGCCCGCGAGACGGGTGCTGAGTTTGTCGAGATTAGTGCTGTTTCGGCTGGTAAGGCCGACGTCGTCAAAGTCATTGAAAGGGCTAAGCAAAATCAACGGCTGGGTATGCAAACTATCCTATTCGTCGATGAGATTCACCGCTTCAACAAAGCCCAGCAGGATGCTTTTTTACCCCACGTTGAAGACGGTACTATAGTACTAATTGGCGCTACTACCGAAAACCCCAGTTTTGAAGTTATTAATCCTCTGTTATCGCGTTCCCGTGTCCTGGTACTTGAACCACTGGCCAAAAAGGATATCGTAGCCATCCTTCGTAAGACCGCCAAAACCGAGAAAATATCGGCTCAAAAACTACCTGCCAAAAGTATTGATTTATTAGCTGAATTATCCGGCGGAGATGCCCGGATAGCCTTAAACGATTTAGAGCTAGCCACCCAACTAGCTAAGGATGTCGTAACACCAGAGATTATCACCACGGCGGCTCAAAAACGAGTCCCGCTTTATGACAAGGGCGGCGAAGAACACTACAACATTATCAGTGCTTTTATTAAGAGTTTGCGTGGTTCGGATGCTAGTGCCGCCATGTATTACTTAGCCCGAATGCTGCAAGCTGGTGAAGACCCTAAGTTCATTGCCCGCCGGATGGTGATTTTTGCTTCTGAAGACATCGGAATGGCCGCCCCGGCCGCTCTTAATCTGGCCGTTTCAACCTTTCTGGCGGTTGAGAGAATTGGCCTGCCGGAATGCCAATTCAGCCTTTTTCACTGTGCCGCAGTATTAGCCAAAACCAATAAATCTCGGGTGGTGGCTAGCGCCATGCAAGCTGCCGTCACGGCGGCTCGTGACTACCCTGACCTGCCCGTACCGTTACATCTGCGTAATGCCCCGACTAAGCTGATGAAAGACCTGGGTTATCTAAAAGGCTACCAGTGGGAAGCCAATTTCCAGCACGAAAAAGGCTTTTTGCCGCCGGAGCTGAAGGGCCTCGATCTCTTTAAGGAGTAATTATTTTAGCTGACCTAAAGTCTGGCCTAGTTCTAGCCGGAAGTTTTAGGTTTGGTAGTTAACCAAATTAGATTTGTTTAAACGTTTTGATGACCGCCGTGGCCCCGGCGATAATAAAGACCCCGGCGACTAACATGCCGAATTGATTACCGTCTAGTTTAAAACCGATCATGGTCAGGCGATTAATTGAGGTTGACAGCGCTCCAATACTGATCGCCCCGACCCCCAGGCCGATACTGAATAGCGATTCAATGCCGCCCATAACTGTGCCCCGGTTATGGTCTTCGGCCGATTCTTGGGCCAGCGTCATAGCTAGGGTGAGAGCCAGGGCAAAGGCAGCCCCAAACGGCACGGCTAGGGCAAAAGCCAGGACCGTAATCGGCACTAGAGCCATGCTGATAATAATTCCGCCGATAACGACGATGGCCGCCGAAAAGACATAAGCTCGCCCCCGGCGGTGCACCAGTTGTTGGACGGCCAGTAAACCGATGCCCATCCCAGCTCCCCAAAGCGATATTAACCAGCCGAAGCTGGTTGGTGAAGCGCCTAGGGTTTTGGTGATATAGCCAATACCGACCGCGAATAAGACACCGCCGCCAAACATGGCAGCTGTAATGCCGTAGGCCAGACCGCGGATGGTGCGATTGCGCCAGACGGCCTGGATGCCTTTGAGAAAGTCTTCATGAAAACTCATATTCCGGTGCTGAGCCATGTGCTTGACACTGGTTCGAAAGACCATCGTCGAGATCAGGATAGCCGAGATAATGAACGTTACTGAGTCGGCAAAAAAGGCCAAAGCTTCGGGATGAACATCAATCCGATGGGCGAACGGCAAAAAGTGCGGGTATAGACCGCCGGCGCCGTGCAGTAAGCCGAACAGCGCCCCAGCTACCGGTAGCATGCCGTAAGAAGTGGCCAGTATCAGGCCATTGGCTGTTTCAAGCGTCCCTTTGGGAGCAAATTGCGGAATGGAGGCATCACGGGCCGGCACAAAGAACAGCGAGATAAATTCATGGGTAAAAGCAATCGAATAAACCAGCCAGAGATTAGTAAACGGTACCAGGCAGATGATACCAGCCCGCAGCAGATCGGTTGTAATCATGATGGTTTTACGCGGCAGACGGTCGGCCAGAACGCCCCCAATGGGTGCCGCAAACATCGGCGGAACCAGCCGCAGAATAAGAATAAAGGCCACGCTGGTAGCTTGACCGGTCAGAGCGTAGACGAAAGCTATAAAGGCGAACGTGGCCAGCCAATCGCCCAGGCCAGAAATCAGCTGTCCGGCAAAGAGCTTACGGAAATTACTGGTTTGAAATAGGGTTTTGGCAACGTTAGCCACAATAGATCTCCATAATGTTGTTAGGCGAAATCCTAGATGACAAAACTTCCCTTTTTACCCACTATAGCGTACTCTCTGGTCAAACTTCGAACGCTTTTGTATAATCTTCTCGACTAATTGCGTACTATTAGTACTGGGCCATCAATTCAATGGGGCGTGGCCAAGTGGTAAGGCGCCTGCCTCTGGAGCAGGAGATCGTAGGTTCGAATCCTTCCGCCCCAGCCAGTTTTATATTAATTATTGAACAACTTGTAAGAATTTAGTTGC
>CAZLLA010000001.1:0-54519 GCA_964560315.1 uncultured Candidatus Saccharibacteria bacterium | reverse complement strand
ATATTGGCATGGACCAAAATCACATCCGCAATTTTTGTATCATTGCGCATATTGATCATGGCAAGTCGACACTAGCCGATCGATTACTAGAGTCAACCGGTACGGTTGAGAAGCGAAACATGAAGGCTCAACTCCTGGATCGGATGGATTTGGAGCGAGAGAAGGGCATCACAATTAAACTGGCAGCTGTTCGGATGGAATATCACGGTCACGAACTCAATCTGATTGATACCCCAGGACATGTCGATTTTAGTTATGAGGTTTCTCGCAGTTTGGAGGCCTGTGAAGGCGCCCTGTTGGTGGTTGACGCAACTCAAGGTGTTCAAGCCCAAACGTTAGCCAATGTTTATTTAGCTATGGCGGCTGAGTTAACAATCGTGCCGATTATCAATAAGATTGATTTGCCAGCCGCTAATGTTGAAAAAGTTGCCGATGAACTAGCTAGCCTGCTGGGCTGTCCAGCGGCCGACATTTTACGGATCTCGGCTAAAACCGGGGCTGGTATTGAGGCAGTTCTAGACAGCATTATTGTTGACATACCATCACCAAAATCGGCTGTCTCCACCCAAACTAGAGCTCTGATTTTTGATAGTTATTATGACGATTACCGGGGTGTTATTCTCTACGTGCGAGTCTTTGACGGCAGTTTACGTAAGGGTGATCAATTGTTAATGATGGCTACTGATGCTCACGAGCTAACGCTCGAAGTCGGCATCCTAAAACCGGACATGTCTCCGGCCGCCGTCTTAAAGAGCGGTGAGATTGGCTATTTGGTGACTAACTTAAAATCAACCCGTCAGGCACAAGTTGGAGATACAGTGACACTGGCTAATGATCCGGCTACTCAGCCATTACCGGGGTATCGGGAAGTAAAGCCGTTTGTCTACGCCGGCTTTTTCCCGGAGAGTAACGAACACTATTTGGAGCTTAAGGAGGCCGTCGAAAAACTATCACTCAGCGACTCGGCTCTACAATTTAGCCCGGAGAATTCCCCGGTGCTTGGTTTTGGCGTCCGCCTCGGCTTTCTGGGGTTACTACATATGGATATTGTCCGTGAACGACTGGAGCGTGAATACGGCTTGGAACTGATTGTAACTAACCCTTCAACCGACTACCACGTATTGTTAACTAGTGGAGAGGAATTAGACATTAAATCGGCCGCCGAGCTACCCGATCAGGAGCGTATCCAGGAAATTCGCGAACCGTGGATAAAAGGGGAAATTGTGGCACCCGATACGTATGTTGGAGCCGTTATCCAGTTGATTGTCGGCAAACGTGGTTTGCACAAGAATGTCAGCTATATTGGCAGCCAAGCGCTGATGACCTTTGAGGCACCATTAGCCAATCTGTTAACTGATTTCTATGATCAGCTCAAGAGTTTGACTAGCGGCTACGGGTCATTTAACTATGAGCTGAGCGATTACCAGGCATCTGACTTGGTGCGAGTTGATTTTTATGTCGCTGGGGATATGGTTGGAGCTCTCAGCGTCATGGCTCATCGTAGCGAGGCTCAGCGAGTCGGCAATGAAGTGGTCAGCAAACTCAAAGCGGTAATTCCCCGTCAAAACTTTCAGGTCAGTTTACAGGCTGCTATCGGCGGTAAATTTATCGCCAGGGAAGACATATCGGCTTACCGTAAGGATGTCACCGGATATCTTTATGGTGGTGACGTCTCGCGTAAAAAGAAGCTGTTATCTAAACAGGCCCGGGGGAAAAAGCGTCTGAAGCGATTCGGCCGGGTTGATATACCAGCTGAGGCGTTCACGATCATGCTGAGACGAGACTAGACCTTTTGCAGAGCCTGCAAATCCTTAATGATCTGGGCCGCATGAGTTTTCGGATCGACGCCCTCATACTTCTTGGCGATCAGTCCGTCCGGATTAATGATAAAGGTATTTCGCTGGGTGCCCATATATTCTCGCCCAATGAACTTTAGCGGGCGCCATGACCCGTAAGCGGAGATAGCTTGGTGGGTGGGGTCGCTCAAGATCGTAAAATTGAGGTGATGTTTATCAACAAATTTCTTATGGGAAGCGACCGAATCTTTACTAACACCAACAACCTCGGCTTGCCCTAGCTGTGCGATAACTTCTCGTTCATCCCGGAAACTACAAGCCTCAGCTGTACAACCTGGCGTGTTGTCTTTGGGGTAAAAGTATAAGACCAACCACTGACCGTGGTAGCTATCAAGAGTGTGTTCATCACCATTTTGGTCGAGTAATTTAAAGTCAGGTGCTTTTTGCATAATGACAGGCTTCTCCTTGTTTTTTAACTCAATTTTGCACTTTATCATAAATCGGACAGCGGCTATGTATGATAACCGACAGAGAGTTTAGTTGCTCTAGCTGATTACCTCTGATACTCTACGTATTAATGAACCAATTAGTGCACGCTGCCGAATTTCGTAGAGCACTAGCCAACTACAAACTTTCCGATTCGGCCAAAGACGCTCTCAAGAACGTTAAGCTAGCTATTTTTGTTGCACCATCAGCCAGCGGTCGTAACACTATCATTCGCGAACTAGTTAAAAATGACCAATACCACTTTATTATTTCGGATACTACCCGACAGCCGCGAGTTAATAATGGGGTGCCTGAACAGGACGGCCGGGAGTACTGGTTTAGGACTGAAGAGGAAATGCTTGAGGAGATTAGAAATGGCGAGTTTCTGGAAGCAGCCGTGATTCACAACCAACAGGTCTCCGGTATTAGTTTACGGGAACTAAAGAAAGCCCAACAGGATGATCGAATTGCTATCACGGATGTTGAAATCATTGGAGCGGCTAATATCCACCGACTAAAGCCGGATACCTCGGTAATTTTTATGGTGCCACCAAGTTTTGATATCTGGCTAGAACGGATACACTCCCGTGGCCAAATGCCACCCGATGAACTGACTAGGCGCCTGGAGAGTGCCGAAAGAGAACTCTCCACAGCTCTTCGGTGTGACTACTTTCGACTAGTCTTAAACGACACGGTGCAGGGCACCACCTCTGAAGTTGATAGATTTCTCTCGACCGGTTACTACGACCCGTTCAAAGAGCGTTTAGTACGGGAAATTACCGAACGGCTTTATGAAAATGTCGAAGCTTACCTTGGTGAGCACGCGCACCACACCCTGCCCTAATTAGCACTCTTGACTTGAGAGTGCTAATTATTTATGCTAGAATTGTTTTAGCACTCTAATATAGTTCTTGCTAATAAGAAGGGAATAAATTAAATGGGAAAGATTATTGGTATTGACCTTGGCACGACTAACTCGGCCATGGCCGTTATGCAAGCCGGCAAGCCGGAGATTATTGCTAATTCCGAGGGCGGGCGCACCACACCAAGTGTGGTAGCCGTTAATAAGAACGGTGAACGATTGGTTGGTCAGCTAGCCCGTCGCCAACAGGTAACAAATTCTAAGAATACTATTTACGAAGTCAAGCGTTTGATCGGCCGTAAATGGGACGATCCGGAAGTTCAACGCGACCTCAAACTGCTCGGTTATGAAATGGTCAAAAGCGGCAGCGGCGTTAAGGTCAAGATGAACGACAAAGAGTACAGCCCCGAAGAGATCAGTGCTATGATTTTGGCTAAACTCAAGACCGACGCCGAAGATTTTTTGGGCGATAAAGTCACCGAAGCCGTCATTACGGTGCCAGCTTATTTTGACGACAGTCAACGTCAGGCTACTAAAGATGCCGGTAAAATTGCTGGATTGGAAGTTCGTCGAATCATTAACGAACCAACTGCTGCGGCTTTAGCCTATGGTCTAGACAAGGAAAAGACTGAAGAAAAAATTGCTGTTTATGACCTCGGTGGTGGAACTTTCGATATTTCTATCTTGGAGCTGGGTGACGGTGTTTTTGAGGTCAAATCAACCAATGGTGATACTCACCTGGGTGGAGCGGATTTTGACCGTGTGATTGTAAATTACTTTGCTGAGGAATTCAAAAAAGAGAGTGGTGTCGACATCTCTGATGATAAACCAGCTATGCAACGGCTGCGCGATGAGGCCGAGAAAGCCAAGATTGAACTGTCAACTGCCCAAGAGGTTAATGTTAACTTGCCTTTCTTAACGGCTGATGCCTCCGGTCCAAAGCATTTTGAACACAAGCTGACCCGGGCAAAGTTGGAGAGCTTGGTTGGCGAATTGATCGATAAAACCGCTGGACCTTGCGAGAAAGCCTTAAAAGATGCCGGTCTAAAAGCAGCCGACATCAATCAGGTAGTACTAGTTGGTGGTATGACTCGCATGCCAGCCGTTCAGGAGAAGGTCAAACAGATTTTTGGTAAAGATCCAATGAAGGGTGTTAACCCTGATGAGGTAGTAGCTGTTGGAGCCGCCATACAAGGTGGAGTACTTCAAGGCGACGTTAAAGATATCTTGCTGCTGGACGTTACTCCGCTTTCTCTGGGTATTGAGACGATGGGTGGTGTCATGACTAAGTTAATCGGACGTAACACCACTATTCCAGCCAGCAAGAGTGAAGTCTTCTCAACTGCCGCCAACAACCAGCCGCAAGTCGAGATCCACGTTCTACAGGGTGAACGAGAAATGATTGACGGCAACAAAAGTCTAGGACGATTTATCCTAGATGGCATTCCGCCAGCACCGCGCGGCGTCCCACAGATTGAAGTAACGTTTAACATTGATGCCAACGGCATTTTAAATGTTACGGCCAAGGACAAGGGCACCGGCAAGGAACAGAGCATTACCATTCAAGGGTCTGGCAACTTAGCCAAAGATGAAGTTGAAAAGATGGCCAAGGAAGCCGAGACTCATGCCGAAGAAGACAAGCAGAAAAAAGAAGCCGTCGAAGCTCGTAATTTGCTTGACTCGACGGTTTACCAAGCGGAAAAAATGAAGTCTGATTACAAGGATAAATTGGCTGAGGATGATATTAAAGCTCTGGATGAAGCAATTGATGCCGCTAAAAAAATAATCAGCGACGACAAGGCAGACAAGACCGCGCTGGAAACTGCCGCTAAAGAGTTGAGCGACAAAATCATGCCAATTGGCGCCAAGATGTATGAGTCGGCCAAGACGAGTTCAGATAGCGGTAGCACAGCACAACCCGAGAGTGGCGATACAAAGCCAGAGGATGGTCCGATTGAGGGTGAAGTTGTCGACGACAAAAAAGACAAAGAAGAATAAATTAGTTGCTAAGTCACACCCGAATTGACGATTTTTTGAGCTCAATAAAATACGCTTTAACTGGATTGTCCAAAATCTAAAGTAGAATTAGGAAGATGGCAAAAAGAGACTACTACGAAGTGCTAGGTGTTAGCAAAGAGGCTAGCCCCGATGAGATTAAGAAGTCTTACCGACGTTTAGCAATTGAGCATCACCCAGATAGGGGCGGTAGTGAAGATAAGTTTAAAGAGCTTAACGAGGCTTACGAAGTTCTGAAAGACACCGAAAAGCGCCGGCGCTATGACCAATTTGGGCATGCCGGGGTGGGTGGTGCGGCCGGCGGAACCAATGGTTTTGACGGTTACGGAGGCTACGCCAACGGCCAAGAAATGCACTTTGATTTTGGTGATCTTGGGCTTGGTGACATTTTTAGTAGTTTCTTTGGTGGTGGCTCGGCACAACAGCAGCGTCAGGCCAGGCGTGGTCGGGATGTCGAGACGGGTGTCGAAATTAGCTTTGAGCAAGCTGTTTTTGGCACCGAAACCGAACTCTCACTTAATTTGGAAGATGCTTGCGAACACTGTAAAGGAACTACGGTCGAGCCCGGCTTTAGTTTAAAGACTTGTGATCAATGTAAAGGTAGTGGCCAAGTTGTCAATGTAACTCGGACGATTTTTGGCAACATTCAGCAGGCTAGTATTTGCCCTAAGTGCCGCGGTACTGGAAAAATTCCTGAGAAGGAATGCAGTGTTTGTCGAGGTCGCGGAACACAGGATAAGAAGCAGCGCATTACCCTAAAAATACCTGCTGGCATAGATGATGGAGCAACTATTAGATTACGTGAACACGGTGAAGCTATTGCTAATGGACCGAAGGGCGACCTTTACGTCAATATACGGGTTAAACCACATAAAAAGTTTACCCGTGAGGGCGATTTAATTCTTAGCGATGAACATATTGATATGGTCGAGGCGGCTTTAGGGGCAACAATTTCTGTCGAGACCGTGGATGGCAATGTCAACATGAAAGTACCAGCTGGTACGCAATCGGGCAGCGACTTTAAGCTGTCTGATCACGGTGTCCCGCATTTACGGAATAATACCCGTGGGGCACACATCGTTACATTGATGGTTGATACACCGACAAAACTGACAAAAGAACAAAGAGAATTGCTCGAGCAATTTGTAGCGCCGAATGGTAAAAAACGACACCTATTTTAGCCAAACCAGTCGTCTATTGAAAAAAACTACTTATGGTTAGATAATTACCATTAAATGAAGAAAACAGCATCCAGCCAGTCTGGGCTAATACCTATCCTGATAGTCATTTTGCTCGTAGTAGTCGTGGTTGTGATATTAGCCTATCAACGAGTTCACTCTGCCCAACACTGATTCCACTTGCCCACTATTGAATTAAACCGTAACACATTGTATAATAATACAACTTTCATCGTTAAGCATTAGTGAGTGAGCACAATTGGATTAGTCGGGTAAGACATGATTAGACAACTGGACGTCATTGGTAATACTGAAGTAGCCACATTTCGTGAGCTAGGAATTTATGATGTACCGTCACGTATTGATACGGGTGCTAAAACTTCTTCGGTCTGGGCCTCCAACATTAAAGAAAATGATGGTAATTTGAGATTTACGCTTTTTAATGTGCAGAGCAAACACTATACCGGTGACATTATTAAGACAAGAGATTTTGGTTACCGAGCTATCTCGAGCTCAAATGGACATGTAGAAAACCGCTATGCAGTTAGGTTACTAATCAATATCTTGGGTCGTAATATTCGAGCAACTTTTACACTTGCCAATAGGTCTACCCAAGCATATCCTGTACTGGTCGGCCGTAATATTTTGCGAGGCAAATTTATGGTAGATGTTACTAGAGAGAATGTACTATCCAAAGGTCAACAACGGCCCCAAAGGCAACAACTTACCGATAAGGCGGAATAATTATGAACATTGTTATTTTATCTAAAGGTCCAGGCAATTATTCAACAAAGCGACTCAAAGAAGAGGCGCTGCTGCATGGGCACAATGTCAGCATTATTAATTACGCCAAGTGCTATGTTTCAATCGAGAGCAATAAGCCGGTAGTACGCTACGGCGGTGAAGTAATTACTGATGTTGACGTTATAATTCCTCGCATTGCCACGAACCTGACTCGCTACGGAGGCTCCATTGTGCGCCAATTTGAGATGCAGAATGTATTCACGACTACCACTTCTATATCGCTCACCCGCACTCGTGACAAGTTGAGGAGCATGCAATTACTATCCAAAGCAGGCGTCGGTATTCCGAAGACAGTCTTTGCCTTAGAGACGGCAGATTTTGACGATGTTCTTGATCAGATTGGCGGTGTCCCCGTGATCATTAAAGTCATCCGTGGAACTCACGGAGCTGGGGTGGTACTTGCTGAGACACGGCGAGCAGCCAAAGCAGTGATGCAGGCCTTCTATGTCGAAGGGGTAAGCTTTCTGGTCCAGGAATTTATCGCCGAAAGTGCCGGCACTGATATACGAGCCTTTGTTGTTAATGGTCATGTCGTGGCAAGCATGGAACGACGGAGTCTGGATGACGACTTCCGCTCTAATTTGCATCAGGGTGGCTCAGGCAAGCCAATAAAATTAAGCGAAGAGGAACGCAAAGCTGCCCAACATGCCGCAAGGGCTATGGGGTTACAGGTTTGCGGTGTAGATTTGATGCGATCGGATCGTGGCCCATTGATACTTGAAGTAAATGCTAGTCCGGGATTTGGAATTGAGAAAATCACCGGACACAACGTTGCCGGAAAGATCCTTGAGTATGTTGAGCAAAACGCCAAGGCACGCCGCAAAAAAGACAAAGTTGGGGCATAACCCTTAACGAGCAGAAACCAATCTGCTCATGCTATACTTTGGCGTATGGACCATAACCTGATTTTTGTTGTTGGGCTTGTGGTTGTGCCCGTTTTAATACTGATGTTGCTTCGCATCAACGCCACTATGGTATTTCTTGGATTATGCCTGGGCTATGTACTAACACAATTTCTGGGTGGTGATGCCAAATCTTTTGCGCAAACGTTTCTGGGACACACTACTATTAGTACGAGCGTCATGAAGCTCGTGCTGTTACTATTCCCGCCTGTTTTTACGGCATTGTTTATGGTACGAACCGTCCGGGGTACAAAACTAATAATTAACGTTTTGCCGGCTCTTGGTGTTGGCTGTCTTTTGGCTCTGTTAGTTGTTCCGTTATTACCACCGGGACTTTCGCACTCTATAACAAACACGTCAGCTTGGCATCAAGCAGTGCGGTTGCAGGATCTAATTATTGGTGTTAGCGCGCTGGCTAGCCTTATGTCATTATGGCTTATACGACCGAGACGAAATAGCGAGAAAGCGCACTGAGCTTCTCGTATATCAGTTTGACTTTTCAGTTGTTTTGCAGATAATGTAAGAAGTTATTGCTGCCTTCTCGGGCAGTTTAACCTTAATAAGGGCCCATAGCTCAGCTGGTTAGAGCACCTGCCTTTTAAGCAGGGTGTCGTGGGTTCAAGTCCCACTGGGCCCTCCACGAAAAAGATCAAAGTAAAAAAGTTCCTAGTTCCTAGTGTACTAGGAACTTTTATGTTACACTAACAGCATGAATACGTCACAGAAAATAACTAAGTATATTGAACAGCATGGTCAAGTAACAGGATCCGAGCTCGTAGACTATCTATCTATAACTGACCGTGCAGTTAGGAAGCAACTAAAAACATTGCTGGAAGGTGGTGTGGTCGTAAAAACGGGGAAGCCACCTAAGGTTTATTACTTCATCCGATCCGACACTAATACAAATCAAAAAGTTGATGATCGACTTAGATCAATTGATAAAATTACACAACGAACAATTAAAGACAATTTTTTGTACATTACACCTAGAGGAACTATGCTAGCGGGTTTGGATGGCTTTTTCGTTTGGTGCCAGGAAAGAAAACTTGACCCTGTAAAGACTGCCATTACGTATAAAAAGACGGTCAATAAATACCAAAAATATGCTAAACAAGGTCTCATTGACGGAATGTACAAGATGAAGTCAACCTTTGACGAGGTTGCTCTAAACAAGGTTTTTTATATTGATTTCTATGCTACAGAAATATTTGGGAAAACAAAGCTTGGCCAGCTCCTGCTGTTTGCCAAGCAGAGCCAAAACAGAAAACTAATCAACGAACTGGCGGACATTATTAAACCATCTGTTCTAAAAGTAATTAAAGAGTATAACGTTGATGGCGTCGGATTTATACCACCTACGGTTAAAAGGGAACTGCAACTTATAAGGCAAATTCAAAAAAGGCTAAATCTTGACACAAGAACCTTAGTAATTAATAAAGTTAAAACTCCAGTAGCCGTACCGCAAAAGACTCTAAATAAAATTGAAGACAGAGTTATAAATGCCAGGGAAACAATTGTTGTTGAAGCTAGCGGTAGTTATAGCAATATTTTGCTCATAGATGACGCTGTCGGGTCAGGCTCTACTCTCAATGAAACAGCTAAGAAGATACGCCAAAGAGGGCTATGCAGGGGTCAAATTATCGGGCTTGCAATTACTGGCAGCTTCAAGGGCTTTGAAGTCATAAGCGAAGTGTAGCGATGGTTTAAGCCATCATTTGATAGTTCTATAATAAATAGTTCTTTATTCTCCTTAAGCTTGGTTGCTACAGCGTTCACGATGGCCCTCCAAAAGTTGCTAACAGATGAGAATTAGTCTCTAAGTCGGAATTGTTGTTTTTAGAGCTTCATTCCTATCTGTTAAAAAATTCTAGTCCTTGGTGGGTCTAGATGAATCATAATAATTAGCTACTGCTTTGAACGCTTCTTTTGGTTCCCAAGTCATGTCCGGATAGGTGGTGCCGTGCCTGCCGCCTTCAAAGTATTTCACCAGACTTGAACTCGCCCTATCTAAGTCATATTTTGGCGTATCGCTATAAGGTCTTATTGGGAATATAAACATATCCATAAACGCACCACTAAAACCAGCCCTATCAATAAGCTTCAGGTTATCAATTAAGCGTTTCGCTTGGAGTGCTTCATCACGTTCCTCAATAACTTTGAGCTTAGGCCTAATAAATCGTCCAACTACTGGTACTTGGTGTAGTAGGACGGAGGGTTCATGACCAAGTGATGACAGCATTCCAGTGACGGGTGAAGATGTAGTGTTAAAACCAAACCCTGTGTTAATAACTGGCTTATTATAAGTAAACAAAGGCTTCACCATATCTATATACTGGTCTTTTATCTTTTCAGCCCAATAGTGGTCAACGCCAATTACGTCAAAGATACTCCAATCAACTTGCTCCCAAACCAGCGAACGATACATAACTTGCCCACTAAAGACCTTTCGTACTTCTGAAACAGCTTTGGTTAAAAAGTCGTTAAGTGGTTGATTGTGTTTACCCTCTTTAATACCAGCACCACCTTGACTAAGGTTTTTTGCTCGTGCCATAAAAGTTCTACCTTCTATGATACCTTGCATAAATAGCGTAAATTCCGAACCTAGACTAAATACTACTTTACCTGGATAGTGTTCATGCAGTGGCTGTGCGGCCTTAGCGGCTTCAGTAATATAAGAAAGTGTAGGCTCAGGGGGCTTATTACCCCAATCTGCTGGATTTAGCCAGGCTTCTAAACCTAAACTTAGCGCAGCTTCGGCAGTCAACATCACACGTCCAATGTCCTTACCGCTAATACCAACAGAGTTACAGTGCAAGTCTTTTTGAATAATCTCTAGTTCTTTCTGAACGGTATTTGGGTCGTAGTCAGGTCGCCAGTTTACACCCATTACTGTGCCTACATCGTAATTAACACCTTTTACGTTCATGGGTTAATTATACTGCTTGTTCACTAGCAATAAATAATCCGTAACTTCCTCGGATTTTCGTCGTACTTAATTCTACGATGGCCCTCCATTTAGAATTTATATCTGTTAAATTTAAACACCACCCGTTGAGCCGTTTACATCAAATTGATTATCGCTCTGTTATCATGTCTTTATGCCCGTTGATATAAACATTAAAGATATTCAAAACTTGCTTGATACTGCCAAAGTTACTGGATTTACTGGTAAATGTACTGCTCTTGGCGGCGGAGAAGTTAACGATACGCTTATATTGGACTGTTCTTTGCAGAAGGTTATTTTACGAATAACCAGATATCATGATGTTAATACTCTGAAACAAGAGGCCAGGGCATTGTCACTGATTGATACTGACCAAGCTCCAAAACTTCTTTACTTCAATGAAGAAAACAGAATAAAAGACAGAGCTTGGATTTTAGAAACTTACATAAGTGGCAAAACGCCCGATAGCCTAACTATAGAACAATTTGAATCAATCGGTGAATTGCTTGCCAAAGTACACGAAGTAAAAAGTGAGCACCAAACGATACTTGATTATTGGAATGATTTTCTAGAGGCAAGTGTGCATTTTGGTGACGAAGCATTTCTTCTAAGCCATCCCGACGAACGACTAAAAACCCTCATTAATAGAGCGCGTGATTACTTCAAATCCCGACCAGCTATGTCTTTAAGAGCTTCTTTAATACATGGTGACGTGACATTAAACAATATGCTCGCAAACGAAAGCAGGATTTCTTTAATAGATTGGGAGTTCTCTAAATTCAAAGACCCGATGTCAGACTTCTCCACTATGTTTTATGAAGATATGGAGTACAACAAAGGCAAGTGGCGTGTTCATATCAAAGACAATGAACGTGAGGCATTACTCGGTGCCTATAAAGATGCGGGAGGTCACCTTAACTACGAGAGACTAAAAGTGTGGCTTAACTTGGATAAACTCGGAGCGGCCGTCTATCTCTATTGGAAACTATACCAATCCAATCACGAAATGAAGAGCGAGCAATTAACTCAATATAAACTTGATTTAAGTAATTTAATGAATTCACTTGAGAAAAATATCTAATATGTGTGCTTTTTTGCTAGGTACTCATCTCCAATAATACCCCTCCAACGTTGCATTTCATCAAGCAAGGAGCGTAAATTATCACTGGCTGCACTCCAAATATGTAAAAAATATTTCAGTCTAAGAACAATCTTCAGTATCAGGTTTGGACACGAACGTTATTTCGCACATAAGAATAGTCTTTTTCAAACTTTGAAACATCTCTGTTATGTAAGATTATTACTGCACAAGCTTTGTAGCCAGCCGACGATTTTCCTACAAAATCTCCTGGTTTTACTTTTGAATTATAATAAGCCAGTGAAGGTAGTTTTTCTAACTCATTTTCGTTTGCGATATCTAGAAAAATTCCATCATTTTTGGGAAATAGTTCTAGTGTTACGCATGGAAAATTATATTTAGCTTTTATGCTTGGCTTATTCCCTAGAGCTACTGAGATTGCATTGCCAACAATGTCTATCCCATTGGCAAAATCGTACATTCGTTCTCGGTAACCGCCATTTCGAGCTCCAATTTCAACTACCCGAGGGCCATCTTTGCTAAGAATTACTTCTACGTGTGCAGGGGAACTTAGCATTCCAAGCGAATGACACCCAACAACGGCGCAATGTCTAATGGCTTCTATGTCTTCATTTTTTAGTTTAGAAGGTAAGGTCCGGCTGTAGTGGAAGTTGTCATTGTAGCCAATTTCCTGGCCTGTCTCATAATCAACAACCTCTTTAAGAACGTGAACTTCACCGGATTGATCTATAAAAGCATCTACCGAATGAATGCTACCTTCAATAAATTCCTCAACCAGTAGTTTAGGGGTACGGTTGGGGGCATATTTCTTATAAACGTCGGCTATTTGATTAATTGCATGATCATAATTTTCTAGCAGCCCGTCTTTACTATTGGCTTTTGTGACCAATAGACTTTTAGCTAAGTTAGTTGGCTTAAGAATTAGCGGAAAATTATGGCTATTAGCGAATTCTATTAAATCATCCTTATTTCTGACTTGCCTAAATTCTGGACTAATCTTTTCCGGTGCTTGCGCAAATAGCTGTCTCATTAATTGTTTATCCGTACAAGCCTCAGCCGCGCCGATGGGTAATCCTGGTAGGTTAAGACTTTTAGCTATATGTGCGGCAGTAAGTATATAGTTCTCGTATATCGCAATTATTCCATCAATATGGAATTGTTTATCGATTATTTTAACCGTATCAATAACCGTTTCTATTGATGAAAAATCACAGACAATTGTGTTATCTGACCTGTGAGCTTTTGTTGCAAGCTGATCCAGGAGTGTCACGTAAGTATGATTATGTTTATCTAGATAATCACGTAGCCGAAAAAAACTTTTACCAACTAACAAGAATGTAGCCATCTGTAGGTATTTAAACACATTAGGTTTATTCTCCAAATGTATAACTTTAAAGCGCAATAGAGCAAGCATATGATCGGAAACTCAACAATGACTATTGGTTGCAACAAACGGTTTAGTGCTATAAGAATAAAAAGTGAACTGCGCATTTGAATAAGGTAACAGCAATGCTATATGATAAATCTGGTCAGCTAACGACCGGGTCGCATTAGTCACACATACTCACATTAACGAGAAATCGTTAAGTTTTAACATTATTGATAGTTTAATCCCGAGGTTTATGAGAAATGTCAGGTCATAGCAAGTGGTCAACGATAAAACGGCAAAAGGCCAGTAAAGACGCGGTTAGAGGTGCCATATTTACGAAGTTGGGCAACACTATAGCTGTAGCTGCTCGCGGGGGTTCTGATCCGGAGACTAACTTTGCATTACGATTAGCCATCGATAAAGCCCGTGCCTCTAACATGCCAGCGGCCAACATTCAGCGCTCGATTGATCGTGGTTCCGGTAAACTCGGTGGATCACAGATTCAAGAAGTCATGTACGAGGGTTACGGACCGGGCGGTGTAGCAATCCTGGTTGAATGCGCGACAGACAATCTTAATCGAACTTACCCAGATGTTCGATTAGCTTTTTCTAAGCACGGTGGCCGTTTGGCCGAAAAAGGGGCAGTCGCCTTTCAGTTTGATCGAAAAGGCCTACTTAGAGTCCAAGGCACTGGCGATGAGTTATTAATGCAAGCCTTGGATGCGGGGGCTGAGGACGTTCAAGAGGAAGGTGACGAATCGGTAATTTATACTAATCCGACCGAACTAGCAAAAGTACGTGATAATCTAGTCACGGCTGGTTTAAGAATCTTGGATTCGGAGATGACCTACGTCCCAAATAATACTGTCGAAGTCGGCGATAAGGATACGGCCGATAAAGTCATGCGTTTAATGGATGCGCTTGATGAAATCGATGATGTCACCAATACTCATGTCAATTTTGACATTCCCGAAGCTTTACTCTGAAAGGTTCAAGTAATATGCGAGCGATTAATCATGCTTTAACTGGTGCAGTTATTGGTTTGGCAATTGCTGAGCCAGCAGCGGCAATACCATTGGCAATAGTCTCACATTTCGTTTGCGATGCTATTCCGCATTATGGGCAGAATGATCCAGAAGATCAAAGACTTCAGTCATCGCTATTTCGGCGATTAATATATTTCGATACTATTCTTTGTTTTGGCCTGGTAATCCTACTGGCGATAAATCGGCCTATCAACTGGCAGCTGGCAGTTATCTGCGCTTTCTTGGCCGCCGCCCCTGATTTATTATCGATTAATAAATATCGTCACGCTCTAGCGCACACCAAGTATCATCCCAATCTATATTCTAAATTTGCCAGCCAGATCCAATGGTTTGAACGTCCCATCGGAGTAGTTGTTGAAGTTGCTTGGTTTATAGGTGCCATAGTGCTTCTGATTCCTTTGCTACGCTAGGAAAGCCAGCAGTTGGCATATACTGTTCTTATGCGTATTTTAGGTATCGACCCCGGGACTGGTATCTTGGGTTTTGGGATCATTGAAACAAGTGGTAGCCAGGCTCAGCTCGTTGACGCCGGTGTCATAAGAACACCGGTTAAACAAGATGATGCCGTTCGTCTGCAGACGATTTATGAAGAGTTGACAGATATTATTGCTGCCACAAAGCCAACAACCATGTCGGTTGAAAAGCTATTCTTTATCCGTAATATTACGACCGCCATGACGGTAGCTCAAGCCAGAGGCGTAGTTCTATTGTGCGGTAAGCAAGCCGGATTGAGTATTTTTGAGTATACTCCCTTGCAAATCAAAATGGCTATTACTGGTTATGGCCGGGCTGAAAAAAAGCAGATTCAAGAGATGGTGCGAGTTATATTGCAACTCAAGGACATGCCACAGCCAGATGATTGTGCCGATGCTTTAGCTGCCGCCCTAACGCATGCCCAGACTGTGCGATAATAAAGAAGATGATTGCGACACTCGAGGGACTTGTCAGTGAAAAAACGATGGATGTCGTTGTACTTGACGTTGGCGGGGTCGGCTACGGGCTAGCTGTAACCAACGAAGACTACGGGCAATTGATAACCGGACAGAAATTTAAACTTTACGTTTATGAGCATATACGTGAACAAAATCATGATCTCTACGGCTTTATGTTACTCGACACAAAACGTCTATTTGAGCAGCTTTTGAGTGTCAAGAATGTTGGACCAAAAGTTGCCCTAGCAGTTATAGATATCGGCAGTAGTACTAGTGTTCGTCAGGCCATTGCCGGCGGTGATGTCAAGTTACTGCAAAGCGCCAAAGGGGTGGGCAAACGTGCAGCCGAACAAATTGTCGTTGAGCTCCGCGATAAAGTTGGACAGCTGGCTAGCGAATCAGCTGAGGATATTGTCAATCGTCCTGGCGTCAACGGTCGAGATGAAGCTGTTGAAGCCCTGACTAGTCTAGGCTACTCTCCGCAAGATGCCATTACAGCTCTGTATAAGGTCGATCCGACATTGCCAGTTGAAGAACGGGTCAGACAGGCCCTGAAGCAGTAGAGAGTCTTTTCTATCAAATAATAATGTCTACAAACAGCTGTCAAGGTATAATAGGACCATATGATTGAGCATATTGCGCCGACTAAGCCAACCACAGAAGGTCCAGCCGAAGAAGAATTTGAAGCTCGTTTAAGACCACATGATTTTGCCAGCTATATTGGCCAAGACCGTCTAAAGCAAAATTTGCAGCTAGCCGTCAAAGCCGCTAAGAAGCGCAACGAACCACTCGATCATGTGCTTTTATATGGGCCTCCTGGTCTTGGCAAAACTACCATGGCTAGCGTTATTGCCCATGAACTGGGCACCCAGATTCGAATTACTTCCGGCCCAGCTATCGAAAGGGCCGGCGACTTGGCAAGCTTACTAACTAATCTGCAGGACAGCGACGTTCTGTTTATTGATGAGATTCACCGTCTTCATCGCACGGTCGAAGAGGTGTTATATAGCGCCATGGAAGATTTCAAACTCGATATTATGCTCGGCAAAGGTCCCAGTGCTCGAAGTTTGCGGCTTGACCTACCACACTTTACTTTGATCGGGGCGACAACCAGAACAGGAGCCATGGCCGCACCGCTAAGAGACCGCTTTGGGCATATTCACCGTCTGGAATTTTATACACCGGAACAAATCGGCCAGATAATTAAGCGCTCGGCTAAGATCTTAGGCATTAAGATTGATCAGGGTGGCACCGAACTGTTAGCTGGCCGGTCACGTTTAACCCCAAGAATTGCCAACCGTTTACTGAAAAGAGTGCGCGACTATGCTGATGTCAACGGCGATGGCATGATTGACACGTCAATCAGTGTTAAAGCTTTGGCGATGTTAGAGATTGACGAGCTTGGTCTTGATCCGGTTGATCGGTTGCTACTTAATGCCATTATTGATAATTACCGGGGCGGTCCGGTTGGTGTTGAAACACTAGCAGCTTTAACGGCTGAAGAACGGGGAACTATTGAAGATTTTATTGAACCATACCTTATGCAGATCGGTTTGCTGGAAAGAACCCCGCGGGGTCGAAAAGCCACCCCTAAAGCCTACAAACATCTAGGTAAAAAGCAATCTCAGGCCAACCAGAATCAGCCAACGCTGGTGTGATATTTAGTGCTACTGGAATGGGTTAGTTCTGGCCTGATTGAAAAGTGCCTGAACGTTAACGCTGTTACTCTGGAGATTCTGGATTTGTTGTACGGTATTTGGGTTGATGTGCGGTATCGCCACTGTTTGGGCTTGGGCGCTAATGGCCGACGCACTAGGTTCAGCGTTAATTAGAGAACTGATTCTCATTAAAACGAAGCCATAAACAGCTAAGAGCAATAATGAAAACAATATGACGGTGTAACGTTTGACACGGTGCGATATAGAATCTAAAAGGTCCGGCAGAGCTTTCAAATCAAGTTTGAGGTTGATGTTACTGTTCTTCATGGCTTAACATACTCGTCTAGAGTTAATGAAAAGGTTAACGTGTTACGGTCTTGAGCGTTGGGTTGAATCGAGACGTCACTGATTAGAGCTGTCCGGCGGTTGTTCTCTAGGGCGCTCAAGAAGCCGATAAAATTACTGTATGGTACTGGGTTGGCGGTATCAGATTGAATGACCAGTTGTAGGTCATAAACTCCCGGGATGCCCGTGACTGGAGTCAACTGTGACAAACTAATACTGGAACTACTCGCGGGTTGGCCGGTTTGCAGTCCTAAGGATGAAGACGGAAAGGTAATTGAAGCTAGTGCGACGCCGTTTTCGCTGGCGATATTAACGATCTGTAAGACTGTTTCAGCTTGATCCTTGTCTTGAGGTACAATGCTTTGAGCAATTGTGGCCAGATTTTGGTATTTCTTAACGTCTTGTTTTGCCTGGATAAGTTCCGTTTGTTCTTGGGCCAGAACGGAGGTCTGTAAACGATTACTGACAAGTTGGGCTGACTGAGCTTGCAACAGTTGATCAGCACCATAAGCGCCGACAACTAAACCGCCAATCAGCAAAACGATTATAGCGATCATCCCGAAGTATAGGTGTTTACTGGTCATAATTTACTGCCCGCTATTATTAATAAATAGAAAAGGATTATTGGTAACAAACAAAGCACGGATGATTGCGGTGCAGGGATATTGTTGTGTAGTTTGTTCACCAGAGGACTCTGACGGTGACAGACAATTAATGCTAACGATATCGGCGTTACTAAAAATTTTGTTGGCTGGGGAGGCCAAGTTGATTTGAAGCTGGGTTGCAACACTATAGCTAGAAGTTAAGGCAGTAATAGTAACCCCAGTTTCAGACTGACTGAGATCAAGGTTGGTTAAAATGGCGTTGCTGGGTGTAACAATAGCCAGCTGCTCTAGCAGTTTTGAAAACAGAACTTCTTGTGACAATACCTGAACGGCTAACTTCAAGTTGTTACTGATATTTTGGACTTGGGTTTGAGTTGATGACAACTTTTGCTGGTTCAATAAATTTTGTTCGTCTGTGACTTGCGTGGCATAAGTTTGAGTAGTTTGCTGCATGAAGATAAGTCCTGCCGTACTGATGATAACCAAACCAATAAAACTCAGTCCAAAGGCTACAGCCCAACGCACCAGAGAAACGTTACGATAGGCATAACGATAAGACTGTTTGAGTTCTGGCGGTAGTAAGTTAATCATGCGAATATCTCTTTCGGATTGACTAGTGACAAACCAGCCACTGTAGCATACATCAACTGATCAGCCTTGTTGGGCGTTTGAAAACCTTTGTAGTCTAGATATTGCCACGGGTTACGCACGCTCACCGGCAAGCGCAAGGAGTCGGTTAAATATTCACTTAAACCCGGCATGTTTGAGCCACCACCGAGCATGATGACTTGCTCAATCGGTTTTTCTGACCCGTAATGCTCCTCATGATAACGGATCATACGTTGTATTTCCTTAGTCAGTTTTTGTAAGGTTGGTTTGAGCGAACTCGTAATCTCACGTTGTTTTTTGCTTAAGCTTAAGCCGTACTTTGTCTTAATAACACCAGCCTCGGCCATTGTTACTTTCAAACTTTCCTTAATACTGTCAGTAAAGACCAGCCCACCAGCTGGTACAGTACCGGTGACGAGGGTGTTCTTATTAAAAATACTAATGTCTGCCGACAGTGATCCAAAATCAATAATAACGCTGGTATAGTCATGGGATTTATCATGAGCGAACAATCGAGAATCAGCTGCCATTGTAGTTTCTAATAATATGATCTCCAAGTCTACCAGTCGGGCTAGGGTTAGGTATGAATCGACGATTTCTTTGGGTACAGCGACAGCTAGCAAATCATCCATTTCTTTGCCGACCTGGGTGATGGTGTAATCGAGATACAAGTCGTCAAGTGGTAAGGGAATATATTGCTCGGCCTCTAACTTGACTGCCTCACGCAAGTCTTTGGAAGATAATTTAGGTAACTGCATGGAACGAGAGAAAGAACGATATGAGGGGATGGTCATAGCAACTCGGCGCGTCGTAATGTCGCCAATTAGTTGATGTTTAAACAAATGCGACAAAGCTTCGGCAATAATTTCAGGCTTAACAATAACACCGTCATTTAGCGCCGCGGTGTCAAAAGTAATTGTTCCGTAACCGATCAAACGAGGTGTTGGCGAATTGGTAGTAGATTGCTCCACCTGCATAACTTTTAGCGAACTATGCCCAACATCAAGACCAAAAACTGGTTTATTTCTTAATAAAGTCGGTATGTTTGTGCTGCCCATCAAGCGTCAACCTTTAGCTGTAAGTATATCATTTTCTATCAGATGAGCCGACTTTACTGGTTAAGGGGCAGATGGCAATTGTTGGTAGCTAGTGATGGTCCATGTACTGGTTCCAGATGAAAGAGTCGTTCCGAAGACGATGGTACCTGCGCCGCTCATGTTGATAGTTTGACCGGCGACTGCTCCGATGTGACCGCTGCCACCCAACACCAATTCACCCCAGTAAGCCTGAAAAATCATCCCTGGTAAACTAACCGCTCCGCCAATATTTACAGTTGTTAATTGCGAGGACTTGTATAGGTCATTGCCGGACAAACTTGTGCAAGTTGCACCGCACGCAGCGGCGCTATCAAAACTAATAAATTCTATACCAGTTCCGCTACTGTTGGCGATCATGGCAGCTGAGCCACCGACTGTTATCGTGCCGTCAACGATTACTACCGGGGTAGTGGTACCGACACTGTTGGCAACCGTTATATTTGAAGCACCACCGATATTGAGACTACCGGAAATATAAGCGTTGCCATCAATGGTCACATCACAACTGCCACCAATCGTCACGTTACCTGTTAGTTCTAGATTGGCCGGCCAAGTACGATTATATGGATATTGCTGACAAGTATAAGTATTGCTAGTTCCGGAAGCGGTTGTAGTAACAGCACTTATTTGGCTGGCGCGATTGTAAGTTGGTGGCGAGACGACTGGAGCCGTACAGCCAGCCTCAAGACCAAGATCGCCACTGCCGCCCTGGATATTGTTCCCGGCGGGTCCGTCGGAGGTTTGGCCAGTGGCACAAACCGTTCCGTAAATATCAGTACTATAGGCTAGTGAAATCGGTTGAGTAGTGATACAAATTTGGGGATAAGTTGATCCCGGGCTTGAGCCGGTAGGACAAGCGTCGTTAGCTACATTAACCACTAATGGTTGGGAGCTGGTGCCAATTTGAGCCGCCCCACTCATGGATATCGTGCCATTAACATAAACTGGACCGTTGGTGATATTGGCACTGCCACTGAGAATCAAACCACCTGGGCCACTGATCACTGAATTGCTACTTGAACTGGTGCCAACCACGGTTACTTTAACTGTTCGCGAGGCAACCGGTATGGGGTTACCTAGTCGGTAGGTGACACCTGTTGAGGTTATAGTCTTAGCATTGCTGCCAGCTACATTGGCGATAGTTGTAGTGAATGTACCAAGACCTTGGCTACTGTTGTTGAAAAATGTCTGGTTGGTTGAGTAACCCGTAAAGCTGCCGCTTTGATTAAGTTGACTGATTGATTGTTCGATACCGGCTTCGGCAGTGTAAAGTGCATCGGTGGTATAGAAATTATCACTAGCAAGTGCGTATTGGTCAGAGCCGCCGCTGAGTAAAGCGATAGCAATGAGTGTCAAAACAATCGAGATCCAAAGCACGGCCACTAGTATGTAACCACTCTGACGATCCAGATGACTGAATAATGATCGGCTGATTTTTTTAAAAGTTTTAATCATCGCGGAATACCATTTGTGTAGTATACGACGCATTAATTATCTGACCGAATGATTTTTCTGACAGTGAAATTTGTAAAACTATCGAACGAGCACTGGATGGGGTTATGCTATTGCCGTTACCGTCTAGGTAGGTGACAGTAAAGGACGAAACATTGCTTAAAACAATCTCATCGGCTGGACAAGAACTAGAGGCGTATTGAGCCGGACAAGAAGTCTTAACCACATTGCCACTTTCCGGTGCGGCTAGCGTTCGCTTATACAGTGTACCGTTTTTAACAAAGTAAATAAGATTATTTTTATAAGGGATATATTCATTGGCGTCTTGCCACAGAATACTATAGTTTGGACCTTCGGCTGCAGTCGCCAGTATGAGGGTGGAGCTGTTGGACGCCCAGCTGTAGGCGTTGCCAGTGACAGGGGCGTACGAATCAGGCCAGCGGTTCTGATCATCAGCGTTAGATGATAAGCGAACGTCAGTATTCACCCGGCCTAGTCCGACTTCAGCCTGGTTTAATAGTGCGGCTTTGGCTGTGGCGACAGTACTCTGGTCAATCTCGCCAGCCATGAAGCCTAAAATAACACCCGACAATATAACGCTGACTGTGATGGCAATCAATAACTCAACAATAGTGAAACCACGTTCGGCTGACGTTCTGTTCATTGCGATATACCGATGATACCTATTAGCGAACTGAGCTCGACTGTCTCAGTGTGGCCATCCTGGGTATAAGTAATCGTCACATCCACCCGTTTAACGCCTGCGATAGGTTGACTTATCGCCACAGTACCGCTGCGTGGCGCCGGTAGATTACTAGGTAGTTGACTGGTGAAGTTGATATTTTGGCCATTTGGCAACTGATCGTAGTTGTTGTTTCTGAGTGACTCAACTTCGGTTTGAGCGGCGGTGGTGGCATTCTGCAGGTAGCCAGCATTACGTTGAACATTAGTAACGCTTAAAAATACTTCTGTCAAACCAGCTGCCACGAAGCCGAAAACTAAAATGGTAACTATTAATTCAATGATCGTAAAACCGGCATTATCTTTTTCTAATTTCATGATGGCTATGCTTATTATACAAAAACCGGGGCAAAAACCCCGGTTTTTTGTTTGGCGATGACTTAGCCTAGAGTTTAGGTCAAGCTATTCTTGACGAACGGCGTTGAACTAGCTTCCAGATCGGCAGTCAGTGTGAACGCTGTACAGCCGTTGTTTTGGGGCACGCCACCGGTAATAGTTGTGGCAGTGGTATTAGTACAACCAGTACCCGTAGCCACGTAACCGTAGGAGTAACCACCAGTACTTGTCGCAGTTGCGGCAATTGCGCCACCCGATGGGCTAACTAGTCCACTTGGGTCAAGACCTTGCATGAAAGTCTCAACAAAGCTAGTAGCTAGAGTAGCTCCAGCACTAGTATTACAGTTGGCTGTGAAGCCATAGCTTATAGTTTGCAAATCACACAGAGTCGGATAGAAACCGTACTGTGCATAAAACGTCTCGAGATGGCTTTGAAGCGCATCAATATCCGTTTGTCGTTTGGTATCACGAGCTTTCGCTTGGACACCCGCATATGTCACTAAGACCAGCGTTGCCAAAATGCCGATGACAATAATGACGATTAGCAGTTCCACGATTGTGAAACCCTTTTGTTTTTTCAGTGAGATCATAAGAGCCCACCCTCCTTATATTTAATTGTTCTTGATCGTTTTGGTAACGATGATACTTATTGTCTCTGTTGCCAGAGAAGTATCAGTATCTGCCTTGATTATAACCATAAGCTAAATCTAGTCAAGCATCTGTCCGGGTGTGTACAAATTTTAGTTTTCGCATTAAGGGCTTGATTTCGACTAATCTGTTGGACTAATCTTCTGGCTCAGTGTCGCAATCGGCCCCATAACACTGAGCGCGATTAGACCAACAATCGACCCCAATATGATAATCATAATCGGTTCAATGATGGCGCTTAATGAATCAATAACTGTATCAACATCCTCTTCATAAAAGTCAGCAATTTTAACCAGAATAGTGTCAATTTGTCCAGTTTCTTCGCCTACAGCGAGCATTTGAGCGACAATTGGCGGGAAAATTTTACTTTTACTAAGTGGTTCACTAAGCGGTTTACCATTCCGAACCTCTTTAGCGGCCGCTATTAGCTCAGCTTCGATGACTTTGTTACCTAGAGCGCCACCAGTTACTTCGAGAGCGTCAAGCACAGTCACGCCGGATGAAGTTAACGATGAAAATGTTCTAGCAAAGCGAGCAACAGATATTTTAATAATGATGGTATTTAAAATTGGTATTTTCAAGAGCAGACTGTGATAACGAAACTTGCCCTTCGGTGTTCTAATATAGCGCAACAGGTAAGCAACAATGATGACTACCAGGACGATCAAGAACAATAAATTGGGCGTTCTATTGATGACTGGCAGCAGATTCAACCCCGGTATGGCCCGAATAACGTTACTGCCAATACAAAAGTTGCTAATGCCTAGCATAGCTAGAGTATAGATTGGCAGTTTGGCACCAGGCCCCGCCAACTGGGTAAAAATGTTACCTAGTTTGGGAATAATAAACGTCATAATAAAGAAAAAAGCGATAACAGTGATAGTCATAATAACGGTCGGATAAGCCATGGCGCCTTTAATTTTTTTACGAATGGTGGCATCTTTCTCGGCTTGATAGGCGAGGCGTTTTAATATTTCTTCCAGAATACCGCCAGCCTCACCAGCCTTGACCATGTTAACGTAAACATCAGAGAAAACGTCTGGAAACTTAGCAAAGGCTTCGCCAAGTGGTAGTCCAGCTTCGATATCTTTGGCTAGACTGGCAATCACCGACTTGAAGTATTTATTCTCAGTCTGGGAGCCGAGTGTTGCCAAAGAACGTGGTAGCGGTACCCCGGCTGATATTAACGTCGACAATTGACGGTTAAATATCACTAAATCTTTTAATTTAACTTTCGGACGGAAAATGTTACTAACCCCTTTTTTGCCAACCGTGGCAGTATCCAACTTGATCAATATCGGTCGAAGATCCTGTTTGTTCAAGGCAGCAATTAACACGTCACGGTCCGATGCTTCATAGAAACCGCTAATAGTTTTACCTTCATGATCGATTGCTTTATAACTAAAACGCATGGTTATTCTTCCGAAGTGGCACGTAATATTTCTTCAATAGTTGTCTCGCCGCGTAAAGCTTTAATAAATCCATCAAGCTGCATAGTTAGCATACCTTCATCGATAGCTGCCTTTTGAATATTGTCACTGGTGCTGTTAGATACAATTAATTTTTGAATCTCCTCGGAATTATGTAAAACCTCATAAATACCGATTCGACCGCGGTAGCCAGAATGATTGCAGACCACACAACCATCATCGTGAGCTTTCCAAAGCCGTTTGATGCCACTCTCGCTTGTACTTAGTTCTGTTGTCTGGTCATTTTTGGTGTTTTTGGCGGTGTGGGGTCGCCCAATGCCACCGTCCAGTGCTTGTTTCTCCAGCTCGTTGATATGTTTCATGTTGGCAGCAGTTTCCAGATGAAATACTTTTTCGATATGTTGTAGCTCGGTTTCATCAGGGACCAATAATTCGCGGCATTCCACACAGAGACGACGGACTAGTCGTTGGCCGATGACAGCCCGTACTGTGCTGGCAATCAGAAAAGGCTCGACATGCATATCCAGTAAACGTGGCAAACAAGTGGCAGCGTTGTTAGTATGCAGTGTTGAAAAAACCAAATGCCCAGTCAAGGCTGCCTGAACAGCTAACTCAGCAGTTTCACCGTCACGGATTTCGCCGACCATAATAATATTAGGATCTTGACGCAGCATAGCTCGCAAACCATTACTGAATGTCATGCCGGCAATTGGGTTGACCTGAGTTTGATTGACACCAGGTATACGGTATTCGACCGGGTCTTCAACTGTGGAAATATTAACGGTCGGGGTATTAAGCATACTTAAGACACTAAATAGGGTAGTAGATTTTCCAGACCCGGTTGGTCCGGTTACCAAAACCATGCCGTGAGGCTGGATAATGGCCCGTTGCAGGGTATCCTTGGCGGCACCCCAAAAACCTAGGTCAGCTAACCCGGTCGCTTTGTTTGATTCATTGAGGATACGCATGACCACTTTCTCGCCATCGACAATTGGTAGAACCGAAACCCGGATAGCGTATAAATTACCCGCCACCTGAACTTTAAACCTTCCGTCCTGAGGTGCTCGGTGTTCATCAATTTTTAAGTTCGACAAGATCTTGATTCTCGACACCAAAGCGTTGAGCATCTTACGTGGCAGTTTATTGACTTCCCGTAATATGCCATCAATCCGGTAACGAACAACGACTATATTCTCGCGCGGCTCTATATGAATATCACTGGCTGTTGACTTGACACCGTACTCAATAATTAGGTTAACCGTTTGAGCAATTGGTGAGTCCTCGGCCAGATCGTCTTCGCCGGGTTCTTCGGCATCGTCTGCTTCGTCCTCCCCCGAAATAACTTTTGTCAGTTCGCTACCGATACTGCCATTTTCCCGATACTGGTCAAGAGCCGCTTGCAGTTGGCTGTCGGTCGTAATGTAAACTCGGATGTTATTGCTAAGTTGCTTTTGTAAAAAGTTAAGGGCCTGGATGTCATCCGGGTCCTCCATGGCCACTAGTTTTGTGTTATCTTGGTCAATATCAAAAACTACAGCGTGATATTGTCGAGCGATTCTTTCAGGTAATAATTTCAGAACTTCGCGTTTAATATCTTTAGCGTTCAGCTCGATAAGTGGGACTTCAATTTCGTCGGCGTATAACTTGGTCAGTTCTTTTTCGCTGATCAAATTATCTTTGATAGCTAAATCCTGGAGCGGCTTTTTTTCGCTGACTTCTTGTTTTCGTAAGTCAGCCAATTGTTCGTCGGTAATTTTTTTGTCAGCTTTTTTGAGGAGCTGTTCGGTCAGCGAATCGGCTATGCGCATATCAAACTCGTTCCACCATCAATAGCTATTTTGTCTGCTGTTAACATTTTAGTCTGCCCATCATGACGTTTAAGGCTATTCTAGCAGCAAACCAGAAAAACCAGAAGCGTTTTACTGGGGTAATTGGTCTATCATGGGCTGACTTGTCTGGTATACTAATGGAAAAGAAATAGTCCGATCGGGTGGCAAATAGCTACAGTAACTATGGAGGTATAAGGTTATGGCAACAGACAAACAACCATCAACGGCTGCCGCCACCGAGGGTAAAGCCAAAGCACTAGATTTAGCGCTTGATAGCATCGAAAAGCAGTTCGGCAAGGGCTCCATTATGAAACTCGGCGAGTCAACACATACCAAGGTGGAAACTGTACCATCGGGTAGTATCTCGCTCGACTTAGCCTTGGGCGGCGGGTTGCCTAAGGGGCGGGTGGTAGAAATCTATGGTCCAGAATCTTCGGGTAAGACGACACTAGCGCTGCATGCGATTGCTGAAGTCCAGCGAGCTGGCGGCAACGCCGCTTTTATAGACGCTGAGCATGCTCTTGATCCATCTTATGCTAAAAAAATTGGTGTCGATGTCGATAACTTGCTTTTGAGTCAACCTGATAATGGTGAACAGGCCCTGGAGATTACTGAAACGTTGGTCCGTTCCAATGCCGTTGATTTGATCGTCATAGACTCCGTTGCGGCGCTAGTGCCAAGAGCTGAAATTGAGGGTGAGATGGGTGAAAGCTTACCCGGTCTTCAAGCTCGGCTGATGAGTCAAGCGCTGCGTAAATTGACAAGTGTTATTAGCCGTTCCAAAACGACAGTCATCTTTATTAATCAGATTCGTATGAAGATCGGCGTTATGTTCGGTAATCCGGAGACTACCTCTGGCGGTAACGCCTTGAAGTTTTATGCTTCAGTCCGGATGGACATTAGGCGCATTGGCCAAATTAAGCAAGGAGAGGTTATTGTCGGCAACCGAACGCGAGTTAAGGTTGTCAAAAACAAGATTGCTCCACCGTTTCGCGAAGCCGAGTTTGATATCATGTACGATCAAGGTATTTCCCGTACTGGAGACATCCTCGATCAGGCTGTGATTAGGGGTATAGTCGACAAAGCCGGGGCTTGGTTTACCTACAATGGTCAAAATATCGCTCAGGGCCGGGAAGCCGCCAAACAATATCTTCAAGATAACCCGAAGGTAACGCTAGAAATTGCCAAGAAAGTTCTTGACTCAGTCGTTAAAGAATAATCGGCAGTAGCCTTATCTGGTGATTATGAAAATTACGCAAATCAGCCAGCAGATCAAACAGCAGGATCGTTATTCGATATATGTTGATGGTAAGTACGCTTTTTCGCTCAGTGCTTCGGCGTTGTTGGAGAGCCAACTAGTAAGAGGCCAACAACTTAGCGAGGGAGAACTGCAAAACTGGAAGCGCCAATCATCAGAGGACAAGATATCCAATCAGGCTTTACGTTATGCCGCTCTAAGGCCGCATAGTCGGTGGGAAATGCAAAATTATCTGAAACGAAAAACCATCTCCCCTGCTCTGACACAAAAGATACTTAACAAGTTAACTGACATTAGTCTTCTTGACGATCTAGCGTTTGCCCGTAGCTGGGTAGCAAACCGTCGCCTACTCCGCCCTACCTCGAAGCGAAAATTACAACAAGAACTAAGAGCTAAGCGGGTCGATGACGAGGTAATTGATCAAGTCCTGGCAGAGGACGAGACTACCGAACAGGATGTCTTACGTGAGTTGATAGCCAAGAAACGCCAGTTATCTAAATATAAAGTCGATGACCTTAAATTAATGCAGTATTTAGCCACACAGGGTTTCAATTACGGCGATATCAAAAATATCTTAGGCGAAAATAAAACTGAAGCTAATTAGGCGATACTAGCCGTGACTGGTGACGGTGTACCCTGTAGCAGGTCATTGATAATGATCCGGCTATTGGTGATCTCGACGATTTGGCTACGGTCGATGCTCAAGCCACCGCCGGTCAGATTCCTGATAATTGACCTGGAGACGTACAGCTTTTGGACGTACATCGTGGTTGTCTCAACAGCATAATCACTCACCTTGCCGATTTTCTCCTTCGAGACTGTTTCGACTGGCTTCTTGAGCAATACAAAATTTAGATTAATCAAACGCTTTAAGCGGACCAACTCGTGTGGCTGGGCTAGTATGTCATGGTCGTCAATAATAAAACCCTGTTGGGAAAATTCTCGGATGTCTTGATAAAGCAACACCAGCTGCTTTTTATCAATCGTGTCGTTGCAGTAAAAACCCTCAATTTTCAAGTTGTTGGGGTTAAAGATTGGCGACGTAATCCAAGCAACAGGCCCGCCGCTTCGTAGCGACAGGACCGGCTTGCTTAAAAGCGACCCACTCAGCTGCAACATATTTTCATTGTACACCGACAGGCCTGAACCTGAGTTACTTGCGGGTGTTACTCATGGCGAGTTACTATACAGAGGTGAAGAATAAAGTGCTAAGTTGGCAGACCGCTTCTAATAGTTCTGAATCCACTGAAACGATTGGTCAGAAACTCGGGAGCAGGCTGCGCGGCGGTGAAGTTATCGAATTGGTCAGTGACCTAGGTGGCGGTAAGACAACTTTTGTCCGAGGCATAGCGCGCGGTCTTGGCAGCCAAGATGTTGTAGCCAGCCCGACCTTTACAATCAGCCGCCAATACCGTGCTGGTGAACTGACACTTTACCACTTCGATTTTTATCGGCTAGGCGAACCGGGCATTGTGGCTGCCGAACTTCTAGAAGTGATTGATGATCCAAAAGCGATTGTCGTGATAGAGTGGGGCGAAATTGTCGAGAATGTTCTGCCCGCTGGCCGTCTGACTATCACGTTCCAAAGTACGGGCGAAGCTATGCGTCAGCTGATTTTTCAGTATCCTAACAAGTTAAGTTACTTAGTTTCTAAAGAGGTCTAAGATGTTGATCTTATCAATCAAAACAGATAATCCAGAAGCCGAAGTCGGTCTGTTTAACGATGATCGCCAGCTTGGTTATCAGACCTGGACGGCTCACCGCGAACTATCGGTCACGATTCATACTAAAATTCGTGATTTGCTTAAGCGCTCCAACAAAAACCTTAGCGATCTAGGTGGTATCGTAATCTTTAGGGGTCCCGGTAGTTTTACGGGACTTCGAATCGGTCTTAGCGTGGCTAATGCCCTAGCCGAAAGTCTAGGCATACCGATTGTGGGAACCAGTGGCACCGACTGGTTAGAACATGGTCGGGCCGAACTGAAGAGTGGTCACAATAACAAAATTGCTCTGCCAGAATACGGTGCGCCAGTCCATATTACCGAACCGAAACATTGACCGCACTCATCGAGTGGAGGTATAGTTTTAGGTAGGATTAGCTACTGCGAATGATGTACGTGCGATCCTATTTGATCTAACTCTTTAATTGAATTTCAGATAAGGTGGATTTGGGCTAGTGAAGTGAGAGCGATTGCCCGCACATCTTGTCTGCCGATAGAAAGGAACTATAATGATCCCACTAATAGTAGTGTTCGCCGTGGTGGGCGTTGTTGCTGGTTCTGGAGCAACCACTGTCTATACCAAAAAACGAATCGGCTCGGCTGAAGACCAGGCCAAAAAAGAACTAGCCAAAGCCCAAAGAGAAGCCGAAAAAGTTGTCGCTCAAGCTCGTGACGAAGCCGCTCAAGAGGTCCAGGAAGCCCGTAAAGATGAGCAAGCTCACCGCCGCGAACTAAAAGATCTAGAGCAGCGGCTAGTCACTCGTGAAGAAACGCTTGATAAGAAACTGGATGATCTAGATAAACGATCAGCCAATCTTCGCAATAGCGAAGATGAAGTCGATAAATTAAAAGACGAAATCCGTGAGATCCGTGGTCGTCAGCAAGATAAGCTAGAAAAAATTGCCAAACTCAGCAAAGCCGAAGCCGCTGATAAGTTAATGCAGATGACCGAACGAGATATTAAAAATGACCTGATTGGTTTAGTTGCCAAACTACAAAATAATGCTCAGGAAGACGCTGAAGAGCAGGCCGCTTTAATCCTAACTACCGCCATGGAACGAATGGCTAGCGAAGTAACGGCCGAGCGGACCGTTTCTAGTATCAAGTTAGAAGACGAGGAGATGAAGGGTCGCATCATTGGTAAAGAAGGTCGCAATATTCAGGCTCTCCAGCGAGCTACCGGCGTCGACATCCTAGTTGATGACACACCAGGTTATGTTGTGCTGTCTAGTTTTGATCCAGTGCGCCGAGAAATAGCTCGTCAGTCATTGGAAATGCTGATCAAAGATGGGCGTATTCACCCCGCACGGATTGAGGAAGTTGTTGAGAAGGCTCAAGGAAATGTCGAGAAAGAAGTTGTCCGGGCCGGCGAAGATGCTGCCCGTGAAGTTGGCGTCATCGGCATCCCTAGAGAAATCCTGCATTTGCTCGGGGAACTGAAATACCGAACTAGCTATGGCCAGAACGTGCTCAAACATTCGACCGAAATGACTCACTTAGCGGCTATGATTGCCGAAGAAGTTGGGGCTGATGTGGCTATCGTTAAATATGCGACGTTGACCCATGATATTGGCAAAGCCCTAACCCACAAGATGGAAGGCAAGCATCATCATATTAGTGGCGAAATGTTACGCAAGTATGGAGCACCCGAAGCTGTCGCGCTGGCCGCTGAACAGCACCACGACGACATGGAGGCAACAAGCGTAGAAGCTCTAATCGTTAGGACATGTGATGCTCTCAGCGCGGCTCGTCCTGGGGCTCGTAACATCTCGGCTGAGAATTTTGTAGAGCGCATGAAGGATCTGGAAAATGTGGCCCTTGGTTTCAAGGGTATTGAAAAAGCATATGCCATTAGTGCCGGTCGTGAGGTTCGAGTCATTGTGCAGCCAGAAGAGATTGATGATCTGTCGGCTATTAAACTGGCTCGAGATATCGCCAACAAAATTGAATCGTCAATGCAATATCCGGGTACTATTAAGGTCAATGTCATTCGTGAGACACGGGCTACTGAATACGCTAAATAATCTTTTACAGGGTTTAATATGAATATTCTCTACGTCGGAGATGTAATGGGCGAGGTCGGTCTATCGGCCGTTAGTGAGATAGTGCCCAAGTTGCGCCAGAATCGCCAGATTGATTTGGTCATTGCCCAGGGTGAAAACGTAACTGAGGGTAAGGGCATTACGCCCGAAGATTTTCAGAAGATCAAATCCTACGGTGTAGATTTCTTGACTGGCGGTAACTGGTCGTTGTTTCGGCCAGAGGCTATACCGTTACTAAACAACGCCGAAGAACCGATCATCCGGCCAGCCAACTACCCGGAAGGAACCCCAGGATTAGGCTATAAATACGCCACAACTTCTCAGGGTAAAGTATTGGTTATTAGCTTGTTGGGTCATGTTGTCGGCCGTGATGCGGACAAACCGCTCGACAACCCCTTGCGGGTAGTTGATCAAATTCTGGCTTCACAAGTGGGAGCAGTAAAAATAGCCTGTGTAGTTAACTTTCATGGCGACTATAGCAGCGAAAAGGTGGTTATCGGGCACTATCTAGATGGTCGCATTAGTCTAGTTGTGGGTGATCATTGGCATGTGCCAACAGCTGATGCCCGTATTTTACCTAAGGGAACGGCTCATGTTACTGACGTGGGCATGTGTGGTGCGTTAGAGTCCTCGCTAGGCATAACTTATGACGGTGTTGTCGCACGTTGGCGCGATGGATTGGTCACCAAGAACGAGCTGGAAACCAAAGGACCGCGTCAGTTCAATGCTCTTTTGGTGACAACCAATAGTAATGGTTTAGCCGAAAAAGTTGAGCAGATTCAACAATATCTCTAATCGTAGAGTGGCAGTATTATTCTGTTTGAGATATAATCACCGCTGTTACATAATGCTTTAACGAAAGAATTTAACGGGGATTGGCGCAGTTGGCTAGCGCGCGCGCTTTGGGAGCGCGAGGTCGGAGGTTCGAGTCCTCTATCCCCGACCATATTTTGGAGTTGAGCAATCTAACAAGCACATAATATTTGGGACGCTGGGTCTAGACCCAAATATGATACAATACAAAAATGCTTAAGGCTTGCAGGTATTGTCATAAGCAATATCCAGAAACAGACTTCGGCATAGTTTTAACGCTTCCGGACAAAATATATCGTCGCCAGAAATGTAGGTATTGTTATAGGAAAACAAAAAAACTTTTAATAGCTCGTTATCGTAGATGGATCGAAGAATACAAGCGCCAAAGACTATGTGAAAGATGTGGTAACGCTGATTTTCGAGTGTTAGACTTTCATCATGATGATTTTGGAGAGAAAGATTTTAACGTGGCTGATTTTCGCTACAAAGTAGGTTTTAAAAAACTAAAAAAAGAAGTGGAAAAGTGTTCTCTACTTTGCGCAAACTGTCACAGAATTGTACATTACAAGGAGGTGGATCAATAATTATGAACATCGGGGATTGGCGCAGCCTGGTAGCGCGCATCGTTCGGGACGATGAGGTCGGCAGTTCAAGTCTGCCATCCCCGACCATTTTAGATTATTGATTTTCTGAGTTTTATGCGACGTGCTTCTATTTTTGTTGGTCAACTGTACAATAGGTGGCATGAACTTAATAATATCCGTCGTCATTGTATTCTTACTGTTATGTATTTCAGAAACACTCTGGCGACATCGTGATATTAATACCGAATTTACTCGAAAATTTGTACATATTACAGCTGGATCGTTTGTGGCCTTTTGGTCACTTTATTTAAGCCGCGGTGAGATTGTATTTCTAAGTATCGCTTTTGTGGCGGTAGTCGTTATATCGAAATATGCTAACCTTTTCAAAGCTATTCACAGTGTCCAACGACCCACCTGGGGTGAAATAATGTTTGCCGCCACCGTGGGTATTTTGGCCTTTGTCGCCCACAGCCACTGGATATACTGCGCAGCTCTTCTAAACATGAGTTTAGCCGATGGTCTGGCGGCAGTGTTTGGCATGAAGTTCGGCAAAACGACTCGATATAAAGTATTCGGCTATGCCAAGAGTGTTGTCGGGACACTGACCTTTTTTATCGTCTCGATGGCTATTTTGACTGGCATGGCAATCTTTGAACCGAGTGTTTTTAGCCTGTGGTTTATAGCCATTGCTGTGGTTGCCACAATCCTAGAGAATGTAGCTGTTCGAGGCCTCGATAATCTACTAGTGCCGCTGTTTGTAGCCGTGGCCCTAAACGTTGTTCGTTAAATATGCAAATAAACCGTTCTAAAAGTGAATGCCTAAATTCGATTATTTGACTCAATAAATCATCACAAAAATACATACTCCGATGTATGTAATAGTTGATGTGTCTAACAGATGTAATAATCGTAAATAATTCTCCCTCTACTATATATATTATGTGTAGTGGACTCGTTTCAGATTTTCAAAACGAAGCTACCTAACAGCCTAAACCAAATCCATTAACAACGCTTAGTTAACTGGTACACTTGCTGCCGATATAAAGATTAAAAACTCCGCTGAATGGTCTAGAGCTTTTAGATCCTAGTCTTATATCTATAGGTTCTTAGTACGCCTAAAGTAATAACGATCTCAATCGCACTGCGAACAATTGCACTGGTGAGTGACGAGAATCGACCGCTGGCAAAAACCAGCATCGCTGCCAAACATATTGCAGCACCAAGGACAACGCTTAGCTTGACAAGGCGCAGCGTCCGTTTGGCATTAGCGACTACCCGAACGATATAACTCAAATCATTTTGCATAATAATAACGTCAGCTGCCTCACCGGCAACGACATTGCCACGAGCGCCAAGGGCTATGCCAATATCAGCAGCCGTCAGAATTGTGGCATCGCTCAGTGCATTACCAATATAGGCTAGTGGTCGCGCATCAAAAGATTCAATTGCCAAAAGCTCGTCGCCAGGCAATATACCGGCTCTAGTGTCGGAAATACCCAATCGTTTAGCAACTTTACTGGCGGTTGTTTGACTGTCGTCAGTTATCATTAGTGACCGAGTAATGCCGAACAGCGACAGTGCATCAAACATTGGTTTGGCGTCAGCTCGAATATTTTCCTTGAAGGTTATATAGCCGACAAAATTTCCATCGATGGCCACAAAGACAGCTGCTTGATTGATACGTGATGCTTTGATTTGTTTGGGCATATTGACACCACGTTGTTGGATCAAGTCGAGGCGGCCCACTAGAACGTCTTTATTGCTAATGTGTGCTTCAGCTCCAAGACCAGCCACCTCAGCAATGTGCTTCACCCTTAGGAGCCTTAGGTTCTTAGCCGCCACAGCAGAATTAACTGCTTTGGCTAAGAGGTAGTTGGAGCGCTGCATAAGACTACCGGCATAAGTCAGGACATCACGTTGATTATATGGGCTAGAGGGGACAATAGTATCGACAGCCGGCAGGTCACTAATAAGCGTATCGGTTTTATCAAAAGCTATTCCCTTAACTTTAGCCAGTTGCTCCAAGGTCGTATTGGTTTTAACGATTATGCCATCACGAAAAGCTCGCGATAAACCAATAATGTAGATGGCTGTTGGAGTTAGTAAGAAAGACAATGGTGTAGCCACTATGAATACTTCCAAAAATCTTAGAGGTTGGCCACTAATTAGCCAGGCAGCCGTGGCAATGATGTAACTACCCACCATGAAGAACGCGCTATACCAATCAATTGAATGGGCCAGAGGCAGTGGACTGTCGATGGCTGATCTGGTTATTCGAACGATTTGCTGATACTGGCTATCGATTGCGAGTCGAGTGACTTTAGCGGTTATTTCGCCGTCAATATTTATGGAGCCACTTAAAACTATGTCACCAACACCTCTAATTTGTGGTTGGCTAGAGCCACCTAGAGCCGCCTCATCGAAAGTTCCGGAGCCCTCAATTATTCGGGCATCAACTGGTACGATTTCGCCAGGATGAATTAATAACTTGTCGCTGACGAGGATATCGTCAATGAGTATGTCAACTAGCTTATTTTTTCGAAGAACTTGAGCCCGATGCGGTAAGCGCTCTAAGAGTTTATCGGGATACTTTCTGGCAGATCGAGTCACGACACTCTCCAGCCACGGCCGGCTAGTTAAGCCAATAGCCACGACAATGCTTGCCCAATATTGATGCAAGACAATCGAAGCTACGATGGTTATTAAAGCTGCCGCATCAATGCCGTATCGGCCAGCCCGTATTGTTTGCCACATGCCCACCATCGAGGCGACGACTGCGATAAGCGCAAAAGCACTAATCTCCCAATTAGCGAGTGTTCGTAGATGGCATAACCAGAGCACTATGCCAACGGCTAATCCGAAAGCCGTACAGCTAAACAATCGGTAACTTTGTAAAAAATTAGTTAATCGGTGAAGCATTTAGATTGACTATCGTATATAATTAATTTGCGTTTATATCAAAATGGGGCGAAAGATGGGGATTGAACCCACGACCTCCTGTGCCACAGACAGGCGCTCTGAACCAACTGAGCTACTTCCGCCACGAAAATGGTTTTAAACAGAGGTGATTATAACAAATAGAGCCACAAAATCCAAACACCCTATCGTAATCTACCGTACCGTTGGTACAATACAGGCAATGTCGAAACCACCATTTTCAAAAGATTTTTTATGGGGTGCCAGCGTAGCTTCACACCAGGTTGAGGGCGGTACGCACAACCAGTGGAGTGAGTGGGAGGTGGCCAATGCTCGCCGTCTAGCTGAATCGGCCCAAAAACGACTTGGTTGGTTGCCAAATTGGCAAGCCGTGAAGTCTGAAGCCCAAAGCCCCGAAAACTATATATCTGGTAAAGGCACAGAACATTATTCACGCTATGCTGAAGATTTTGGATTAGTCAAAGAATTAAATATGAATGCTTTTCGTTTTGGCGTGGAATGGTCACGGCTTGAGCCAACCGAAGGGCAGTGGGACGAAAAGGAAGTCGAACATTATCGACAATATATTGTCGCCATGAAAGAACTCGGTATTGAACCGGTCCTAACTCTATGGCATTGGACAATGCCGGTTTGGTTTACGAAAAAAGGTGGTTTTGAAAAAAGACTTAATTTAAAGTATTTTGAACGATTTGTGGCTAAGGTCATAACAGAATACGGTGATCAGCTAAAGTATGTTTTGATTCTGAACGAACCCAATGTCTACGTAATCTTTAGTTATCTTCAGGGTGCTTGGCCGCCCCAGCGCAAAAATCCGTTACGAACCTTGCAAGTTTATTACAATCTGGCTTTGGCTCACAGAAATGCCTATCAATCAATAAAATTAATTCAACCAAATCTAGTTGTTGGAATTGCTGCGCAGCTAAGCGACATCGAACCGGTTAATGGTAGCACCTTCAATAAGTTAAGCGTCAAAATTGCTGACTATATTTTTAACTGGTGGTTCTTGAACCGCATCAAGAAGCATTTGGATTTTATTGGTCTTAATTACTACTTCACGCAATATATTAATGGGCTGGGGATGATGAAGAACCCGACGCAGCCAGTTAATGATCTAGGTTGGTACATGGAGCCCAAGGGCATTGAACCTTTATTAGAAAAAATATGGGATAAGTACAAAAAACCGCTGATGATTACTGAAAACGGAGTAGCCGATGAACGTGATGAGTACCGCCAATGGTGGCTTGAGCAAACAATATTGGCCATGCAAAATGCACAGCGTCATGGTGTCCGACTCATGGGCTATTTACACTGGAGTTTACTTGATAATTTTGAATGGGCCTATGGGTGGTGGCCAAAGTTCGGTCTAGTAGCTGTCGATCGTCGCACAATGCGTCGGACCATTCGACCCAGCGCCCGTTGGTTTGCTAAACAAATAAAATAATTCCAGTAGTTTTTCCATAAGCAGATAACTTTTAGTATAATAGGGGCCTATGGATTATAAGCCGATTAGCCCCCGCCAGCCCGTGAGCTTGGACGGTATCTTGCCTAGTCGTGTTCAGCACAATAATCCTCAGAAATTACCTAGCCCAGTTATTCAGGAAGACTATAATCCCAATGCTCCAATTAATGAGCCTAAGCTGCCGGCATTATCCGAAAGTTCTGCAAAACCGTCGAGCTCAAATCAGCCGTCACTATTAAACACCACTATTCCTAACTCGCGATACCAATCTTCGAAGACTTTTGGATCCAAACCATCAAGGCGGAAAAAATGGTCACGAAAGCGTAAAGTTTTGACAACTTTTCTAGTCCTTTTTCTGATCCTTATAGGCGTCGGTTCCTGGTATGGTGGTCAGATTATTAATAGCCTGGATAAAGTTTTTCACGGCAATCCGATTAGTGACTTTCAGGCTTTGTTTAGTAGCACCAGACTGAACGGCGAAAGCCAGGGCCGAGTTAATATACTGCTAGCCGGGGACTCAGCTGACGACCCAGGTCACAACGGAGCTGATCTGACTGACTCAATTATGGTTCTCAGTATCAATACCAATAATCACACAGCTTTTATGATGAGTATTCCTCGAGACCTGTGGGTTTATGTTCCGGGCTTGGGGTCTTATCAAAAAATTAACGCAGCTAACGACGTGACAAACTTTAATCAATCCGGCTATCCGCAAGGTGGTATGGGACAACTCCAGCAAATTGTCCAAAATGATCTAGGGATACCGATTGATTATTATGCGTTAATTAACTACGCCGCTTTTCAGGACGCAGTCAACGCAGTCGATGGCATAACTATAGATATTCAAAGCCCTGATCCTAGGGGTATCTATGATTCGTATACACACCTTAAGTTGCCAAATGGTGAAGTGACTCTAAATGGTCAAGAGGCACTTAACTTAGCCAGAGCTCGTGGTGATGTCCCGGCTGGGGACATAACTTATGGTATACCAAATAGTGACTACACTCGGACAATGTACCAGCGGGAAATGTTAGTTGCCTTGGCCGCTAAAGGCAAAACGCTAGGTGTGATTACTAACCCGGTAAAAATTTCCAGTCTTTTTAGCGCGATTGGCAACAACGTTCAGACAAATCTTAACCTTCAAGATGTACTCAGGCTGGTGCAGCTTACTAAAGGTATCACACCCTCAACCTTGGGGTCTTATGAATACAGCGCTAGCTTAACGGGCGCAACGAACCCGCTATTGGTTGGCTACCTCGACCCAGCTTCAGGCCAGGATGCTTTGATACCCTCTGCCGGTATTGGGAATTATGGCGGCCTGCAGCAATACTATCTTCAGTTGACGTCCAACAATCCTGTTGTTAAGGAAGGCGCCAGCGTGGTTATTTTAAATGGCAGTGGTGTTAATGGCCTAGCCGGTAAGGAACAGGGCGTTCTCAAAACTAAGGGGGTTGACGAGGTATCGGTTGCTGATGCCAGTAGTCTCTACACGGGCACCATGATTGTTGACCAATCCAGCGGCAAAGATCCATCAACTAAGCAGTTACTTAGTCAGCTTTTCCCGGGCACTGTCGTAACTAGTACCGCTGGGTCAACAGAAGCTTATGAGGCTGCTAATTATCCAAATGCCGATTTCGTCATTATATTAGGCCAAAACTGGAATACTTAATTTTCACTTCGAAAGCCCGATTGAACAACAAGAAGTTGCTTAAGCAGTTCTGGTATGATGTGAATTAGGTTATGGATAAAGAGAAAGCTAAAAGCATTGACTTCCATTTGTTGATGACTGAGCTGGATACGTCACCAGCTGGCTTACCGGCAGCTGAAGCGCAAAGCCGCTTGCTACGCTACGGCCAAAATATACTCAAAAACGAAAGTAAGAAAAGTATCTCTGAGCTAATTCTAAAACAATTCAGAAGCTCTTTGGTGTATCTACTGCTTGTGGCGGCTCTTTTGTCTTTTGTCCTTAAGGACTTTAATGATGGATTGGTAATCATTGCCATACTACTGATCAATACCGGTCTTGGTTTCTTTCAGGAGTTTCGATCCGAAAAGGCCGTTGAAAAGTTACAGAAGTTAGTCGACAGGGATATCTTAGTCGTACGTGGTGGCCAACAGACTTTGGCGCCTGAAAAGCTAATAGTCCCAGGTGACGTTGTTGTCCTCCGTGAAGGCGACATAGTGCCGGCCGATATTCGCCTTTTTGAAGTCGATGACGCGATGGTCAACGAATCACAGTTAACCGGTGAATCAGCACCGGTAGCAAAGAGTACATCCGGCAATCAAGCCATTGCTTATGCCGGTAGCGTGATTGAACAGGGCGAGGCTAAAGGTGTTGTCTATGCTACGGCCGGACTTACTGAACTTGGTAAAATCGCTCATTTATCCAGTTCGACAAAGCGTGAAACACAGTTCGAGAAGTCGTTATCATCTTTTAGCAGCTTTCTAGTAAAAGTGACCTTCCTGACTCTGGTAGTTGTATTTATATTGAAGTTGTTTCTTATTCACGATACATCGAACGTGGGCACTTTATTGTTGTTCATTATTGCATTGTCGATTGCCGTGGTCCCCGAGGCAATGCCGGTTATTGTAACGGTAACATTGTCCCGCGGGGCACTTAACTTGGCAAAAAGACACGTTATTGCCAAAACTCTGACCGCCGTGGAAGATCTCGGCAATATTACGGTACTTTGTAGTGATAAGACTGGTACTTTGACAGAAAATAAGCTAACGATTAAAAACTTAACTGCCGCCGATCCAAAACTCTTCCAGCAGATGGCCGTCGCAAGCCTGGAAACCTTAGACGAAAAACGTAAAAAATTCCAGAGCTCTTTTGATAAAGCTTTCCTTGAATATGTACCAGCAGATATTCAAGAGGAAGTTAAAGTCTATGAACGCCTTGAAGAGTTGCCGTTTGACCCAACGGCTCGCCGCCGCCGAGTGGTCTACCGCGATGGTGAAAGAACCTACCTAGTGGAAGTCGGCTCAGTTGAAACGTTGCTTGATCTGGCAAAGGAATCTAAGGCCGAACAATACAAAAGCGTTTTAAAAACAGATGGGGCCATGGGTCTGCGACATCTAGGTATAGCCTACAAAGAAATCCATTACGACTCGCACGGGGAATTCGATATCCTAAAGCACGAAAAAGATTTACAGTTTGCTGGCTTTGTTTCTCTCGAAGATCCACTACGGCCGTCGGCCAAGCACACTATTGCATTAGCTGAGAAGCTCGGGGTGGCCATTAAGATATTATCGGGCGATAGTCGCGAAGTTACCCAATACGTAGCCACGGAAGTTGGCTTGGTAGGTAAGAACCAGATTGTCTACACCGGAGAAGATTTGGATAAAATGTCAGACGATCAAGTAGCTGATGTGGCCCAAAAGAACAATGCTTTTTCTAGGCTCAACCCAGAACAAAAATACCGGATCATAAAACTACTTAAACTTCACGGTGATGTAGTTGGCTATCAAGGCGACGGTATTAACGACGCACCAGCTCTCAAGTTGGCTGACGTGGCTATAGCCGTCAATAATGCCACCGATGTGGCTCAGGAAAGCGCCGATATATTACTTCTACGTAGTGATATTGGCGTGATCGTCAACGGCGTTCATTATGGACGCCAAATATTTACCAATATTAATAAATACATTCGTTTTTCGTTTGTCAGCAACTGGGGTAATTTTTTTGCTTTGTCCGCACTGTATCTGTTATCGGTTGGATCATTGCCGATTTTACCGGTTCAAATTCTATTAACTAGTCTACTAACTGACTTGCCGTGTATCACGATCGCAACCGACAATGTTGACACAAAAGAATTGTTACAACCGAGTAAATTTAATGTCCATTCACTGATGTTCATTTCGATGTTTTTAGGCTCAGTAACAGCTGTATTCGAGATTATGTACTACGCGATCATCAAGAGTCATTCGGCAACTGTGGCTGAAACGGGCCTTTATCTATTCTTAACATTCTCGGCTCTGATAGTGATCTTCTCAATTCGTAATAAAGATCATTTCTGGCTAGCACCAAAGCTATCGCAGCCAATGAAAATATCTTTCGCCTTAATAGCTGTCCTGACTCTGCTGTTCGTTTACTTGCCAGCTACCCAGAAACTATTGTCCTTCACACCACTTTCCGTCGGACTAATATCCGTCACGGTTTTCATGATAATTGCTTACCTAGGGGTTATAGACACAATTAAAATATGGTTTTATAAGACCAACATCGGCAATAATCACTAGCGATAAAATGGCGCCCCGGAAGGGATTCGAACCCCTGGCCTTGAGCTTAGAAGTCTCTTGCTCTATCCAACTGAGCTACCGGGGCTTGGTGCGGGATGGGGTAGTCGAAACCCCACCGTAAATTTGGAAAATTTACATACTAGCCGTTATACGAATCCCGCAACAGAGGTGATTATATCACAAGGCAATCTTATTATGGTTCATGTATCAAAGAAATGTGTGCCCCTAGCGAATTAAGTCTTTCTGCTAGGTCTTCGTAACCGCGCTGAATAGTATAAATATTACGCAATATGCTTACGCCATTTGCGGCCAGCATACCTATTAACAATAAACTCGCCGGCCGGAGAGCCGGGGGACAGTCAACATTAGCTGGTCTGAATTTGGTCGGTCCGTCAACGTATACACGATGCGGGTCAGCCAATTCTATCTGGGCCCCGATTTTGTTTAGTTCAGTATAATAAATCGCTCGATTCTCATACATCCAATCATGTATGAGGGTTCGACCCCTTGCGACGGCTGCAATAGGCACAAAATACGGTAAACTGTCAGGGTTAAGCCCCGGCCACAGGCTCGGGTGTAACTTATCGGCCAAGGCACGTAATTTGCCGTTGTGTTTTTCAATAGTTAAATCGGCTAAGTCGATTATGCCGTTATCGGCTTTATAGGGTTCGCTAAGACTATATTCAAGGCCCATCTTTTGGAGCTTTAAAAGTTCCAACCCAATCCACTTAAACGGTGTCCGCTCAATTGTGATTTTGGAGTTAGTTGTCACTGCTGCTGATATGAAAAACATTGCCTCAATTGGATCCTCAACCGGTGCATAGGTGACATTTTTCTTTATAAATGGCACGCCCCTGACCGTGAGGTTCTGGGTGCTGATGCCGTCTATGCGCACACCAAGCTTCTGTAAGAAATGGCAAACATCCTGCACCATATAGTCGCCACTCGCGGAAGCAATAGTGGTTGTTTCGGCAAACCTGGCTGATGCTAAGAGCGCGTTTGTTGTCACGGTATTGCCAAACTCGTAAAGAACAATATCGCCGGCTGGTTTCTTCTGAACTGTTATATTGTAGTGTCCCTGAGTGGCAACGATATCCACGCCGAAAGCTTCCATGGCGTATAAATGTGGCGCAACGGTACGAGTACCCAACTGACAACCACCGGCGTAGGGTATTTTGAATGATTTAAAGTCATGGATTAGTGGACCAATCATCATCAAGATTGAGCGAGTGGAACGGGCCGCTTCAGCGTTTAAGTTATCGAGATTCAGAGTTGCTGGCCGGCGGATCTCTAAGTCATTACCGGGTAGCCATTTAACCTGCACGCCGATACTTTCAAAGACTTCAATAATACGATAAACCTCTTCGATTCGCGGGAACGATTTGAAACGTGTGACACCGTAATTAAGTAAACTAGCGCAAAGAAGGTGTAGCGCAGCATTTTTACTTGTTTTAAGCCCGATCGTTCCGTGTAGTTCATGGCCACCTTCAATATGAAGATTGACAGCATTACTACTGAGGGTAATCAGCTGCTTATTTAATACCTCACTGATCCGACCTAAAGTTTGAAGGCTCAAATTTTGCTTGCCGTGTTCGATGCGGTTAATGGCTGACTGGCTAGTACCGAGTAATTTTGCAAACTCCGCCTGGGTTAAACCACGATCTTGTCTAACTTGAGCTACAAGCTGTCCGATTTTTTCGTATGTCTTAGGCATAACTGATTAAAAATATCACATGTGATATTTTAGTGCAATAATCAATTCACATTGATTCCTAGGGTTTTCTCGAATTCTGATCGGTGAGTTACAATGTCAGCATGATCTAGTTAAACCGTCGTTATTGCGATCGATTGAACTGCATAACTTGAGGGGAGTATAGATGATGGAAGATACAGAGATCAAACGTTTGATTGCCGCTGAAGAGAAACGACAACACGAAGGCTTAGAACTGATTCCAAGCGAAAATTACGTATCGCGTGATGTCTTAACGGCTATGGGCAGTGTGTTTACCAATAAGTATTCGGAAGGTTATCCTGGCCGACGCTACTATGGTGGTCAAGAGAACACTGATCAGGTTGAAACGATTGCTATTGAACGAGCCAAAAAACTTTTTAGAGCCGATCACGCTAATGTTCAGCCTCACTCAGGCGCTCAAGCCAACGAGGCTGTCTACCATTCATGGCTGGAGCCAGGCGACACTGTCCTAGCTATGGATCTAAGCCATGGGGGCCATTTAACTCACGGATCACCAGTGACCGTTTTAGCCCGAACCTATAATTTTATCCGCTATGGTATGAAAAATGTCGATACCGGCGAAATTGATTATGAGCATCTCAGAGAATTGGCTCTTGAACATAAACCAAAAATTATCTTGGCTGGCTTTTCGGCTTATCCGCGTGAACTGGATTACGCCAAGTTTGCTGCTATCGGTCAAGAAGTTGGTGCGCTGCTGGTGGCCGATATGGCTCACATTGCCGGTTTGATTGCCGCTGGGGTGGCCAAAAATCCGCTAGACTACGGCTTTCATGTTATTACGTCGACAACCCACAAAACTCTACGTGGTCCACGGGGAGGCTTAATTTTGAGTAAAGGCGTCGTTAGTAACCCGTTGAAAGCGCCAGAAAAGACGATTGAAAACATCCCGACACTGATTGACCGAACGGTTTTTCCTGGCGTGCAGGGTGGACCGCTGATGCACATAATTGCGGCTAAAGCAGTCTGTTTTGGTGAAGCCTTGCGACCAGAATTTCGGACATATGCCGAGCAGATCCTGAAGAATGCTAAAAAGCTGTCGGCTGAGATGTTAGATCGCAATTTCAAACTTGTGACTGGTGGTACGGACAACCATCTTATTCTTGCCAATGTTTACGCAAGTTTTGGCATAGACGGCAAGATAGTTGAAGAGACGCTCGATAAAATCGGCCTAACCCTTAACAAGAATGCCATTGCTAATGACACATTGCCCCCTTTTAGGCCGAGTGGTGTTCGTCTCGGGACACCGGCGATAACTACTCGAGGTCTAGTCGAAAAAGACATGGTAACTTTGGCTGAATGGATGAAAACTGCTATTAATGCTCGGGATGACCAAGCTAAACTAGACGAGCTCCATCGAGCCGTTAAAGAATTTTCATTACATTTCCCACTCCCGAGCGACAAACCAGCATGAAGTTGCACTTACGGTAGCATCTCTGGTTCTTGAACTAAGGTGACACCAAATTTTGTTTGAACGGCGCCCACTAACTTCTGTTTGAATTTCAGAAGATCGGCAGTTGACTTAGCGTGCTCATTAACCAGCACCAGGGCATGAGTTTGCCAAGTCGCCATGCCCGTCTCTGGATCATGGTAGCCCTTAAAGCCGGCTTGTTCTAGCAACCAACCAGCTGCCAGTTTGACGTGGTTATCGTCTATTCGCCAATGCTGGATATTGCTATACGTGTCTTCCAATTGCATAAAGGTGTTGTTGTCGACAACCGGATTAGCCAGAAATGAGCCGCTATTAGCTACATGAGCAGGGTCGGGTAGTTTACGAGAGCGAATATCAATAACAGCTAGCCTGGTCGCTTGAGGGGTAAACTCAGTAATCTTATGTTCACTAAAATAAGCTTCCAGATCAGCATAAAATGGTGGCTGCAGATTAGTACGACTTAAATGAAGCGTAATAGCAGTAATGAAAAAACGTCCCTTATCCGTAGTCTTAAAACGGCTGGTGCGATAACCGAAAGCACAGTCCGCATTAGGTATAGTCACAAAGCTTTTCGTAGTGGTGTCATAGGCCTCAACGGTAACTAATGTGTTGGCAATCTCCTGTCCGTAAGCACCAACGTTTTGAATTGGCGTAGCCCCGGCGGTTCCAGGAATTAGGCTTAGGGCCTCCGTGCCGCTTAAACCAGCTTCAACCATTCGAGCAACGGTGTTATCCCAGTTTTCACCGGCGCCGATAGTGACGTAGTAATTTGTCTCATCTTCATCAAAAACCTCGTAACGCATGACCTTATTAACTAGCAGCAAACCATCAAAGCCTTCATCGCGCCAAACAATGTTGCTACCGCCACCAATCATAATCACCGGTAATTTTCGTTCTTCCGCCCAAGCCAAGGCCTCGGTCAATTCACGGCGATCATGAATTTCTGTTACAAAGGCGGCTTTACCGCCAAGACGCATTGTTGAATAATTTGCCAAGCTAACGTCGGATAGGAATTTCATACAAGTAGTATAGCTTACCTCAATTGTGTTGTTCAGTTTTCTCGGGAGGCGATATAATATACTCATGCAAGAACCTAAACGCCAAACACCTTTTAGAACGCTCGGCAGCCATCTGAAAGATCTACGCGAAAGTCGCCGAAAAAGTCTCGCCGAAGTGTCTGGGGCAATCGAAATTGATACTGATACCCTTGAGAAAATCGAAATAGGCGAAGAACGCCCAAGCGAGGATCTGTTGATGTTATTGATTAACTATTTTGATTTACAAGATCACGAGGCCGTAAAACTTTGGGACACGGCTGGCTATACCAGAGGTAACGAGGAACATTTTCATATTTTTGAGGACCCACAGACTAAGATTGCCACTATACTGCTTGCACTTGATGTCCGAGTTATGTATAGCGATGGGATTGCCATATCAGGTAACGATAAAGGTGTTATTATGAATTTTCTACAAAAAGGCGATCAAGATCAGTCTATGGTAGTTTCCCGAGTCGGCATGAGTTACGCTGAGGCTGCCGAGGTTTTACGAGAACTAGAGCTGGCTGTTTTACGACACAAATATCTACCCAAAATGCATCTATTATCACCAGGCGACAAAGCTTAGAGTTTTCAGTAAAATCCTTGTGCAAATTTGTTTAGGCTATTGGTTACTCTGTACTTTCTTTTAATATGTGTAAGTTGAGGAACCGCCGGTACTACCGCCACTCTTGCGAATGACGAAATAGTAAATTACGCCGTAAACAATAGCTGCGATTATGACGTAGAGCAAGACCCACCACCAGATAGGATGCTTACCATAACTTCTGGTCGGTTTATTTGTTTGCTGAGAATCTTGATCCATCAGTACCCCCTAAGATTTATGACTGGTCATTATAGCATTTAGTCATAGGTTGGTCTGTAAAATACTGAAACCTAGTGTCCTTGATCAATTACGCGCTGATTGGAAAATGTTATGATCCCGCAAGCCGCTTATGTTGCATATGGCGGTATTAAAGCCTAGAATCAAAGCATAAGTTCGAAGCCAAACTTAGATGGCAAGAGCATTTTGCCTTTTGTCGTTGTGTGCTTCCAAGCCTCGGCCAGCTCGGATTTTAGGAGGAGTTTATGGACCAGGTTAGAACAAAAAATAAATATAGCCAACCTGACAGACAAAAGTTCATGAGAGTTATCAAAGCGAGAGTGTTCAGGGGTCGGCAGCTAAAGTTTGAAGCGGTCGTTTTAGTGACTGCATTATTAATTGGTGGTATTACCACCGTTACAGTTAAAGCTGAGACCTATCCTGGTGGAACCGATAACGGCCTAACCTCAAGAATTGTAAGCTTGTCCAACACCCTGACAACCCTAGGCTATGGATCAACTAGCAATACTCCTGATTGGGGTGCTCTGTGGAACAGGATCGCAACGGCTGCTGAGTGGGTGCCATCAGGTACCGTGCAAGCAAGTGATGTCAAAAGTGGCGATGTCTTTTATAACGGAAGTCGAACCCAGCAGACGGGTACTTATCAATCACCAGGAGTTTGTCCGACTCAGCAATATACAGATTATTATGGTTCCCCAGTCACGCCGACTACTAACTGCAGCCAAACCTGGACAACTGCCAGTCCGACCGTAACCGGCGACGATAAACAAGATCCGATTTCCGGTCTAGTCTGGAGTCTGAACATTACCAATAACGATGGAACGCCGGCTTTTTCAACTACTGCTTTTTGGGATTGGAGCTGGGATGGTACGAGTACCAGCGATTCTATAGCAGTAGGCGGTAAGACAGCTGTGCAATTGTGTTCGGGCATGGACGGCGGTGGTATTTGGAGATTGCCAAGTCAAAAGGAACTAATGCAAGCCTACATTGACGGATCCTACTTCAATCTTACCAATCCTAGCTCAGACTATTGGTCTAGTACGATTATGTATTCAGGCAGTGCCTTCTACGTAAACTTGGGTGTAGGCTATGCGGTCACACAGCCCTATTCGTCTGGTTTGTCGGTGCGCTGTGTAAGATAACTAAATAAATTGGACTACTCGTGAGCCTATGAATAAACTAACAACCAAGATAGGGTATGGCATACGTACGCCTAAATTTGTTGTAAGTGATATCTTTAGGCGTCTATCGGTATCGTCAATTAGACGAAAATCGAAAACGGTACTTAGCCGGACTCACCATAAAACCACTAAACGATTGCATAATTACCTAATGAATCGCTTTCAACTCTATTCCCGCTGGTGGGGCTGGAAGTATCATAATCACGTCCACGCTTGTCTAGCGATTTGCTTTATTGTTATCTTGGGTGTCGTCGTTGTTTCGTATGTAAGACCAGCCCTGGCTTCAAGCACCGTACCGATTTCGGGTTACGCTACAGTTATTGATACGGGTCAAGATATTTATTTTGACTCTTCTCACGGCAGTAATGTGATGATCGACAACTGGTCGAGACAGATGTCTGGATATGCTTGGAGTACTGATTTGGGGTGGATTGATTTTAATGCTGATTCCAACAACCCGAATGGTCCAGTAGTCGCAGATAAAAGCGGGACACTTTCCGGTGAGGCTAAGGCCCTTAACGGTGGATATATAGACTTCGACACTTCAGGCGCCGATGTTGTAGTCAATAACGGAACGTTTTCTGGATATGCTTGGAGTGAGGACTTAGGCTGGATAGACTTTAGTAATGTCACGGCACCCGACTACAATCCAGATATAACACCACCGTCCACCAACGCCAGTAACATTGATATGTATCGCAGTAACGGCGGGACAAGTGTGACTAATGCCGGCTGGGTTAATACGGATCCCTACTTTAGCTGGACAGCCGGGTCGGATAACGCTGGTGGATCTGGCATCTTAGGCTACTGTTTATACTTGGGACAAGATCCTACTGGCAATCCCATAACTACTGAGGGAGATCTAGGTACCAGCCCAGTCAATACCAACGGTACTTGCCAATTTATTGTCAGTAGCACCAATCTTGACACTTCTATCAGCGGCTACTTGGTCACTGCGCTGACGACGTCCAATAGCCCGTATTATCTTAATGTTAAGGCGATAGATAATGCTTACAATGTCTATAATGGCGACTCGTCTCAATTTGAGTTCTATTATGACAATACTCCTCCTACGAATCCAGTTTTCATCAGCGCTCCATCGGAATTTGTATCCGATAAGCAAGTCAACCTGACGTGGCCCACAACCGGCAGTAATGCCGCCAGTGACGCCAACTCTGGCGTGGCTGGTTTGCAGTATCGCATCGGTAGCGGTGGAGTCTGGTATGGAGCCAACCACAACGGTAATCAGGACATGACTGATTTATTGCCGAACAACGGTTCTTACACGACTGTTCCGGCCGATTACAGTAGCTTGGTCAATGGTGACAACCTAATCTATTTTAGAACCTGGGATAATGCTGGCAACGTTTCAACCGCCTATGTCACGGCAGTCATCAAAATTAATACCGTTGCTCCCTCATCCCCCCAGAATTTGACGGCTGCCCCCACAACCAATACGGTTAACTCGTTTGCTTTTTCTTGGTTACCACCAGCTACCTATACCGGTTCTGCTAGCAACATTGTCTATTGCTACACGGTTAATATATTACCTTCCAGTACAGACTGTACCTATACCGCCGCTAGCCAGACTAGCCTAGCCGCCGGGGCCTATGCCAGTGAGCCAGGCGACAACACTTTCTATGTGGTAGCTCAAGATGAAGCGGGGAATATCAATTATGCCACAGCGGCCAGTGTGACCTTTTCTGCTAATACTCCTGCGCCAGGCATACCACTTAATTTGGATATTGCCGATATCAGTATTAAAGCCACCAGTACCTGGAAGTTAGCACTGTCTTGGAATGTGCCGAGCACTGTTGGTGCCGGTATCGCCAATTACAAAATCTTTCGTTCCACTGACGACACCAGCTTCACTAACATTGCCAGCACGGCAGGTACTAGTTATGTTGATGCTGGCTTAAGTCAGCAGACTTATTACTACAGGGTTCAAGCTTGCGATTCAGCCAATAACTGTGGCGCATTCACGGACATAGTAAATCTCTTACCGACCGGCAAGTTTACTAGCCCGGCCAATTTAATTTCTGGCCCAAATGTTACAGCTACGACGCGCACTGCCACCATCACGTGGGTTACCGACCGGGATAGTAACAGCAGTGTTGAATATGGCTTAAGTGCTGGTCATTATTTCACGACCGAAGCGTCTAATAACGATCAAGTTACTAGTCATAGCGTCGAGTTAAATAGCTTAAATGCTGGTACGACGTACTACTATCGTGCACAATGGACAGACACCGACGGTAATTTAGGCACTTCTCCTGAGATATCCTTTACAACGCTACCGGCACCGTCTATCAGCAATGTTTCGGTTGGCAGCATCAACTTAAGCTCGGCGACTATCGAGTTTACTTCTACCGATGCCACAGCTGTTCAGCTAGAGTATGGCGGGGGCGTTCTTTCCAATACTCAAACTCTAAATACTTCTACCATGACTTCAACTTATAGTATCCCGTTAAGCAGCTTGAGCTCTGGCACAACTTACACTTTTAAACTTAATCCTTACGACAGTAGTGGTGATATTTACGATAATCCGACAGCCTTTACCTTTACTACGCCGCCCCAACCGGTTATCACCAACGTGGAGTTCGAGCCAGTACCTGGAGCCCTAACTGGTACAGAGCAAATTAGTTGGGTTACTAACGTGCCGGCTACCTCCCAGATTAGCTATGGTCTGCTCAACGGGTCGCGTCAAAACCAACTTGACACAACCTTAACCACTAGTCACACCATGGATATCAGCGACTTAAATTACAATACGCAATATTCAGTCACAGCTACGTCAGTTGACGGTCTTGGTAATGTTGCCAACTCAGATTTGCAGGTCTTTAAATCCGGTATTGATACCAGACCGCCAATCATCAGCGATATCACCATTCAGCCGAGCATTATTGGTACCGGGGCTGACGCCAACGGCCAACTAATAGTTTCCTGGAAGACCGATAAAACCGGTACCTCGCAAGTTGTTTACGGACAGGGTACAGGTGGAGGTTATTCAACGACCACGGCCCAAAATAACGCCCTAGTCAATAATCATGTTGTCGTAGTATCTGGTTTGGCGACTTCCGAAGTTTATCACTTGCAGGTTATTTCTAATGATGCGGATGGCATCAAAGGTGAGTCTGGTAGCCAGACAACCATAATTGGCCAATCGTCCGACAATGCCCTAGGCATTGTGTTTAATGCTCTGCAAAGCATTTTTGGGCTATAAAAGAGAGCTTAAATGAAAAATATATTACCCGAATCTTCCACCAAACAAAACCAGGCTTATCCGAAGAAAGATAGTAAGCCGCTTATTAGTGTCACAGATCTGAATAAGCAATTCAATCTTAAAAGTGGCCAAATTGAAGTACTTCACGATATCAACTTCAGTATTCCTGAAGAAAGCTTCACGATTATTTTTGGTCCTTCCGGTAGCGGCAAGTCAACCATCCTTAATGTTTTATCTGGATTAGAGCAACCAACCCAAGGGCGCGTGATAATTGACGGCCAGGATCTGTACGGCTTAGACGCTGATCAGCGGGCATATTTCAGGGCCCACACTATTGGCATAGTGCACCAAGACAATTATTGGATGAATAGCCTAAACGTGCTAGAAAATGTAGCCATGCCGCTTTATCTTGCTGGGAGTCCAAGAGAGTCAGCTTTAGCTGTTGCTCTAGATAGTTTGCGACGAGTGGGCATGGATTCTTATAAAAACTATTTGCCAACTGTCCTATCTGGTGGACAGCAGCAACGGGTGTCGATGGCCCGAGCTTTAGTGGCGACTCCCAAGCTTATTTTGGCCGACGAGCCGACTGGTGATCTTGATTCTAAAAATGGCCAAATGATTATGGACTTACTCTTGTACTTTCAGCGTGAATTAAAACGCACGATCGTGCTCGTGACGCATAATCTGGAATATTTACCTCTTAGTGACAACCAGCTATATATCTTGGATGGCAAGATTATGGCAGCTCAACGCAACCAGAAGCAATTGATTACTATGGCCAATACTCTAAGCGCTCAAATCGCTGCGCTTTCCAAAATGGAAGATGAGGCCCAAAAATGATATTTCACAGAAGAATGAATCACTCAAGACCTGTCATTAAGCCGCAGATTCTAGTGTCCATTGCCATCAAAAATTTATTAGCTAAACGTTTACGTACCTTTCTAACGGTCATTGGAATTATTATCGGTATCGGTGCTGTTGTTTTCTTGGTCTCACTTGTAGTTGGTCTACATGCCGTTGTCAATCAACAGGTGATAGGTTCAAAATCTGTCAGCTCCATTGACGTCACTACGCCAAATGACACGATCATCCTATTGAATGACACTAATGTTAACAAGATTAATCAATTTGCTCATGTTACTGTTGTGGCGCCAGCTTATATCCTGGCTGGCAAAATCTCCTATCAAGGCTCACAAAGTGATACTGTAGTTTATGGCACGGACAACCAATATATTAGCCTCAGTGCCTTAAAATTTGAAGCCGGCCAACATAGTTTAAAAACCGCTGATGAGGCCATCGTCAACACCTCACTACTTGATCTAATCGGCCAAATGAACCCCAGTGCTGCCATTAATCAAAAATTAACAGTTCAAAGTACCATAACTACCGTAGATGGTACTCAAAAAACTGTTACGAGTGATTTAAATATTGTCGGGGTTGTGAATACCGGAGCTGGTGCAGAAGTTTATATGGGCAGTCAGACTTTCGCAAACGCCGGAGCTTACCAGTATGGGCAACTCAAAGTATTAGCTGACAATCGGAAAAACGTACCCGTGGTACGACAACTCATAGAGGGCTTAGGTTTCACTACTTCTTCGCCACTTGATACCCTTAGCCAAATTAATACTATCTTCAATATCTTCACCTTTGTGGTTATAGGTTTTGGTGGCATTGGTATGGTTATAGCTATCCTAGGCATGTTTAACACGCTTACTATATCGTTGCTGGAGCGAACCAGGGAAATAGGTCTTATGATAACCATGGGTGCTCGTAAAGCCGATGTCCAGCGGCTATTGGTAATTGAAGCCTTGCTATTGTCCATTGTCGGTTGTTTTGGCGGCATCTTTTCGGCCTGGTTCCTCGGGCAGGTTATTAATATATTCCTGACTCATTTTGCCAATAGCAAGGGAGTCCCTGGTGCCATTCATGCATTTTCCGTAACACCCATGCTGGTTTTGATAACCATCTTACTTACGTTTGTTGTTGGATTCATAGTGGCATTCTACCCGTCTAGAAGAGCTGGTCGCATCAATCCTTTCGAAGTCCTGAGAAATAGATAGAGTCCTAGTTTATTAGCTCTTACGGTCATTGAGCTTTTGCGTACATGATCTCGAATTGTCTGCGATATTCCTCTCCAATGACATGGCCTAGACAGCAAACCGGAAGATTTACTTCCCCCATGCTAGACTATTTATTATGAAGAACTGTGTTACTTTTGGTGTGATAAGTGATGTTCAATATTCTGACTTAGAAACACATAATCCAGAAAAAAGGCCAGCTACTTTAGGTATCAGAAAACTTACCGAAGCAGTAAGCGAGCTGAATAAATTGCCGCTTGATTTTGTTCTTAACCTAGGTGATCTTATCGATCGGGACGCTCGATGCTTTGCTCCAATATTGGCAGTCGTTAATACCTTAAAGGTACCGGTTTGGCATGCACTTGGTAACCATGATTTTTGTGGCCCGCAGTACGATTATGGTCACAAAGAAGAAGCGTTAACAGCATTAGGCCTAACTGATGATAAACGGTATTATTTTCGGGATTTTGGGCTTTGGCGCTTTATTATTCTTGACACTAACGAAGTGGGAACGATTGAATATTCGCCAGGCACAATAGAATGGAAAATTGGTCAGCAATACATTGAAAAAAATAAGGCTGAAGGTAAAATTAACTGCCTTCCTTGGGATGGGGGTATCGGCAAATTACAGCTAGAATGGTTAGTTCGGACGATTGATGACGCCGCCAGTCACGGGTTGAAAGTCATTGTTTGTGGACATCATGGGATCTATCCCGAACATTCTGATAACTTGCTTAATGATCAAGAACTTCTAAAATTATTAACCAATAAGCCGATTGTCAAAGCTTATATTAACGGGCACAATCACGACGGTAACTACGGACTGCATAAAGGGTTACCCTGTTGGAATATCGAAGGAATGCTTGATTTTACTGACAAAACAGCCTATGCCTACGTTGAATTATTTGATAGCAAAATGGTCATTCATGGTTACGGACGCACTAACTCTAGGATCATCGCTTTAAGATGAGCGATAACTTATTTGGTACGCCATAGTCCGAGAAGTCAGAACCGCTCTCCTTGTAGGCGTCGTCTAAATTCGTATTTGTCGGTAGGTATTTCTCTAATTAGGAGATAATGGTCTTCTAGACCCGTTCGGTAATCAGGATTTACTTCACCGCGTAGCAACATTGCTAGAGAATGTACTGGTTGATCGGGGCGCAACAATTTTCTTAGTCCCGCTACAGAGCCCAGGGTTGTAACTACATCTTCTCCGATAAGCGGTGTCTTTGCTGACAAGGCTAACTCTTGATCTTCTTGGGTTTGAAAAATGAAATCGTATTTAGATGTAGCGCCTGGACGACGTATCGTGTTCGCAACCGGTTTCTGTAGCTCTTCACCCAGCTTAGTCATAAACTGCTTCATACCATCTGGTACGTAGAGAAGTACGTCAGCATTCTGTACGTGCGGGAATACGGCAAAATGACCCATAACAATAGCGAGTTCTTTTGGGTGCTCGTAAAGCTTCTCGGCATCAACTTTAAGAGTAGCATGAAGTCCAGAAGCAAAGGTGACTTCACCCTCTACGAACGCTCCAACGCTCAACATTGCTTCCCATGTTTCAATGGCAGCTTTTCGTTCATCAAAGCTGGATGCTTGTACTGAAGATGTCTCACTCATTGGTAATTAGTTTATCAAAATAAAAAAACTCTCCATAAGAAAGTTTTTAAACATTATCAAAATGGTACGCCCGAAGGGATTCGAACCCCCGGCCTTCGGTACCGGAAACCGACGCTC